>JAKPKF010000392.1 GCA_029553845.1 bacterium
ATGCAGTGACAGAAGTTACTGCAGTTGGACAAGCTGCTTCTCACCTAACGGAGAAAACTGGCATTGCCCATATGAGTATTCATTATCTAAACATTGTTTGCTAGCTTTGATAGTGAATGATGATGAAAGTAAGATTATTGCCAGAAGATTTGTTTTCATCCCTGAGGATGAAGATGGCAATATGGGCAATATCATATTTTTCAATCGTCACTATGGGACTTTCCCTGTGAGCTACCAAAGGGAACTTTCCAATTTCATAATTTCCAGAATCTTTGGTGAAAACAAAGATAATTGGGGATATGAGTTCACAGAAGAAGACGATGGAAACGAAATTGTGACAGAGTTTGAAAGGAATACATCTGTAGAGGGCATAGGTAATCACTATGGCAGTTGGAACAGGGATTTCAGCTACTATGAGGATAAAGACTGCTATCGTAGCAAAATATGGATAGATTATGTAAATTATCTATTCTATCGGAAACCCATAGAACAAGGCAGATATTTGATCTCCTTTCATAATTCATTGGAGATGGAACATTGTTCAGATTGTGATTGCAATGTTCCCGTTGAAAATATTGTTAATGTCATCTGTTGGGATGATGAAAACAAGCAGGTTTATACAGCAAAATATTGCTCCAGATGTGCAAGTGAATTGGCAGAAAGAGACATATTCAATAAAAAAATGTATAATAAAGAAGTTCCCCACCTAGATGTCTTATATTTCTACAAAGAAGGAAACTATATCAAAGTAAAACAAGGGCGTCAATTTATGAAGAACAAAGATGACCTTGTTTTTGAAGAAGGGGTAATAGATTATATGGCAGCATATAGCGAATATGACAGTTTGCTGTTAATCTGTTACAATTTCAATCTGGTAAAGGATTACCTTCTTGTCGCAGCATCTAATCCTGATGGAATTGTTAGAAAAGAAGGTTCTTTATTAAAGATGCCATTAGGAGAACTATGGTATATTAAAGATGCTGTTTATAAATTAAACCGTAAAATTGAAGAACAGATAAATAATAAAACAAGTGAAGGAACTACAGATGAAGCATCTGTTTCACTTCCAGAAATCAATGAGGTTATGTTCATTGTTCCAGAATTAGATGAAGAAGAAGAACCTAGCATTGCTATTCAATAAGGAGAAAAGATGAAAACAAAAGAATTGCTTATGGAGATTATTCCTTTATCAACTCCTGATTTATCTCAGTTGGTATTGGAATATAAAGAACTATATGTCAATGAATGGATTATGAGCAAAGGTTTTAATTACATAGCTATTTATCCTGAATTGATATATAATAAGGTGTTGCCGTTGTTGTCAAGCCACATAGATACAGTCAATTTTAACAGGATAGTTTTTCCTAAAGTATCTAAAGACGGTATAATTAAAAGCCGTCTCAGATGGAACAGCAATGCTATTGGCGAAGATGAGTTAACGGGATCTCCTATTGGAGGAGATGATAG
>JAKPKF010000432.1 GCA_029553845.1 bacterium
TAACCACTCTTCGCCATAAGCCATCATCACCAGCGGATACTTTTGGCAAGTGATTTGTGTAAAGAACTAAAGTGTGAGATGGCACGAAATCGAATTCGTCTTTGAACTTCTTTTCACCTTTAATTCTATCTGTGGAACATAACTGCTTAACCATACCATCATTAAGTCTTGCTCCTAGTTCAGACTCACTAGAAATAATTAGTCTCTTTCCTTTTAGGAAGGCTTTAGCAAATCTCGATGATTTACCACTATTGATGAATAGATTATCGCTACTAAGCGTGCCACCATAATCACCGAATACTTTTAAGATAGTATTCCAAAATGTTGATTTACCATTACCACCATCGCCATGAGCAATGATCATCATCTCGACATAAACTCCACCAATTGCAGCTAGTCCGCAGCATTGTTGAACATATTTGATGAGTTCTTTATCACCTGAGAATATCTTATCCAAAGTATCTTCCCATAGCTTTCTTCCATTAAAGGAAGGGGAGCATGTAGTCATTTTGGTCATATAATCCTCAGGATCATGTGGCTTTGGATTGATTGGGCCTTTTCTTAAATCGTAGACACCATCAGGTGTTGATAATAAGAATGGATCTCTGTCAAAGCAATCTGTATCCCTATCAATGTAAGGAGTCATTTGTTTTAGAGTTGCGGTAATGTAGTTGGAGTTCCTTCTACTGGTAGCAAACTTTAGATAGCCTTTAGCATTATCAATTTTGGTTTTATCACCAGTTTTTACTGCTTCTCTATAAAGTTTCATAGCTTGGAGTATTTGCTTATCAGTGAAACGATGGATGATTTCTAGCGCGAGTTCTTCGCTTTCAATCCATCTGTTGCCTCGATAAACAAGAAACTTCATCGCGGTGTTATAAGAGATGATATTGCCATAATGCTTGACCACCTCTTTGGCTTGGCCGATATCGGACATATCAGTGGGAACATAGGATTCACCATCATCATATTTGTCTGGTGGCACATAATTTGGATTAGTTAATATCTTGTTTTTATAGAAAGATAAGGCACTCCTCCAAATGGAATTCAATTCCTCGTCTTCTAACGGCTCTTCACAACACTTGTCATTCTTTTCGTTAAAGAGTTCTCTAGCCTCATCAGTGTCACCATATCTTTTTAAGATAGCGGCAGCATATTTAGAGAGCATTGAGTTTCTTTGACCACACGGAATGATCTGGTTGTGATCATCCATATTAGCAAACGCGTCATATGAATCTAAGAAGTGATTAATGGTCTCGTTACCATGAGATATCATCACCTCAGGTTGTTCGGTTCCAAAAAAGAACCTTGCTGAGTCTTCAGCGTTTTTATCAAAGTAAGGAAAGTGATAATTAACTCTTCTTTTGAGTTCTGCGTATTTGCTTTCTTCTTTGATTTCATCCATTGCCATAAAGACATGGAATTTAGGTCTAGCGGCTTTGCCGTCCTTCTCCTTCATGTGATTCCTAGACATGTGGAAGACCATAAAGACACCTTCAAACGTTCTGATAACATCTTCAGGAGTTATCCAACTATCAGGATTGTCGCTGTGGTCGTTATCGCAATCTAACGCTAAACAGTCAGAAACGATGTAGTTATCGCCTGAGCGTTTATTGTCCTTATACCTAGCGCAGACATAATCCTTATTGAATATATCTTTTAGTTCTTCTTTGCCTGTTTTGTCATCAATTATGAATTCATGAGGATAGCGAGTATTTGAAGCCAAACCTAATACGTTTGATTTGAAAACATGCATTTATGCATCCTCCTATTAATTCAAAACAAGAGAAAGGCATAAAACTAGTTTGAACATCTATTCCTATATAAATTGCAAACAACGGATTCATCACTAATTCCATTCCTTTCTTTCTTGTTGATATATGAGTTCCTGTTCGAGAATCTCATCTAAACCAAAACCGAGAGCGTGGGCGATTCTACAAAAGAGAAGAAAACCAACCTGATCAATGTTGCCTTGTTCTATTCTGCGGTAATGATGAAAATCCATATCTACTACACGTGACGTCTCGTTCATAGACATGTCTAGCTCTTGTCTTCTTTTAACAAGGTACATTCTCATCAGTTCCATGCTTTGACTTTGGTACTATCCTTTCTTAAGATTTGCTGCTTATTTAATGAGGACCAGCATTACCTCTCAACAGTTAATGGCGGAATGGTTTACGTTTTGCTCACAATTTCTTATTTACTCTTCGAGTAATTTTTGAAAAAGTTCAGATTTGACGTCTCAGACCTCTCCTCCACACGCTATAAGGTCACTTGATAACCATTTCGTTAACCCTATTTCGCAAGATTTTTCTTCCGCCTCTCGTAACTACACACATTTTTAAGGGGTTTTTGGGGTATCAATTTGAAAAAAGTTTAGAAATGACCTCATTGACCTCACCTTATGGAGAAAAAGAGGTCAATTTGACCCCCCTATCACGCGCAAATGCCGTTGACTTATTTGACTTATTATTAAAATTTTCTTTTACGCGCGTAAGCAGGAATTATCAGAAAAATCCTCATTATGGATAACTTGGGACTATGGTCTCTATCGAACAACCAAATTTGTGAATTATCATGATTATGCAAACAACGGCAAGGGCCGATTACTTTCCATACCTTTGCATCTGTTCCTCCGTCGAGGAGGAATTTTCTTTATGTTAAAAAATATTAAAAAACCTATGTTTCTCGTGTGTATCAACAACGTTGAAACAGTCGATGTATTCGTTGCTATTATCACTCTGAAGAGTGATGTATATGTGTAGGAGGATAATTATGGAGAGAGAAATGCAAGTTATTGCCCCTACACCAAAACCTAAGTTCTTATTAGATGGCTCAAAGCTTCTTCCGAACCAAAAAAGAGTTGCCGCCTATTGTCGTGTATCAAGTGATAAAGACGAACAACTCAATAGTTTTGATAACCAAGTCGATGAGTGGAGACAAAGACTAGCAAATGATCCTAACGTCATTTTAGTGGATATCTATGCCGATGAAGGTATTTCCGGTACTTCCGAAGAAGGAAGACTAGAATTCCAACGCATGATAAGAGATGCTAAGGCAGGCAAAATCGATAAGATTGTCACTAAATCGATATCAAGATTTGCTCGTAACATACAAACATCTATCAATATCGCTAGGGAACTTAAAGCCATAGGTGTTGAAATCTACTTTGATAATGAGCACATATCAACACTGGACCCATCTAGTGAAATGTTATTCACCATCTCTGCTATTATGGCGCAGGAAGAATCCCGCCACATTTCGGATAACGTTAAATGGACCTTTAATAAAAAGAAGAAAGAGGGCGTGCCTATGGTTAGTTCAAATCTTCTTGGATATCGAAGAGACCCAAATAACGAAAAGAACTTAATCATAATTCCTGAAGAAGCCGCAATAGTCAAAGAGATATTTGAACTCTATGTGCAAGATGTCGGCACCAATGAGATTGGAAGAATCATGCAAAGCAAAGGCTATCTCACTAGAAGAAAAGGGACCAAATGGTACAACTCCACCATTGAAGGCATTATTACGAACGAAAAGTACTGTGGTGACTTATTACTTCAAAAAAGCGTTACCATCGATTTTCTAAACCATAAAAGGGTAAAAAATGAGGGTATTGAAGAACAGGTCTACATCAAAAACAATCATGAACCTATCGTTTCTAGAGAGATTTGGGAAAAAGCCCAATTAATTTATGCACGTAATAGAGAAAAATTTAGAGGGACCAATCCAGATTCCCGAAAATACGCATCTCAATACCCATTAAGTGGAATGCTTGTCTGCCTTGAGTGTGGCGATACCTTTAAAAGAAGACATTGGACACAGGGATA
>JAKPKF010000188.1 GCA_029553845.1 bacterium
CTTCCACCATAATTGTCCACAGTGGTTCTATCGCTTCCGTCTAATCTGGAACGGAACAAACCCGCTCTTTCATAGTAAACATAATCCTCAATTTCTGAGTAGTACGGATTAAATGACAAAGTATCAGGGCTTGGGATTATACCAGATTGACCGGTAATCAAATTCAGCCAATACATATATTCCGTTGCTTTTGTCGGATAACCGAAACCTTTAGATGAGTATGTGATATAATTCCCCAGGTCAGATATAATCGGATTTCTAAGCGTCCTAACACTTTCTGTTGTAAGTTGCCTGGACATCATCGTATTCAAATCAAGCTCATGTATATTCTTATCTCTTGAGGCGAAATAGAGTTTGCTGCCATCGGGAGATTGGGACAATCTGGCCGGCTGTTGCTGGAGAGTATAGATATTATCTGTTATGCTAATTGGGCGGATCGTATCCGTATCCGAAATCCACAACTTTTCCCCATAGAAGATGATCCGATTGTCTTTGGTCATATAGATATCAACAAGCCCCGGAGTATTAAAAGGGGATTTCATGATCTTCCTAAATCCTGTCCCATCGGCATTGACGCTGCAAAGCCAGGATTCAGGAAGTAGATAAATCGGTTCGGTAAACCAACAAGATCCCAATACAAGAGCCAGACCTATTAACACAGCTAAGTATAAATATCTTTTCATTTCTTCCTCCTATCTATCTGATCTTTGGAATTCTTGGATTTGGTACTTACTTTGTTTCACCAGTCCTGCGTTACCTTCAAAAACTTCAGGATTACCTAAATACATAGCCATTAGCTTGGCTGGCAATAGCTTTGGCACCGATTCCGAGAAATCTTTGGGTATGATGATCCACAATCTTGTACTGGACATATCCATCTTTCAACTCCTAACTATTTAGACAAAATTATCCTTTTTTATTATCATCCAGATTGTCAAGCACCTTTCTTCTCATCCCTTAGCCATCCTAATTTATCACCATCCAGGGTTTATACAAGGGGAAAAAAGCGAGTAAAAATCTAAATTGCAGCTTTTGCTTGACAATTATGAGCTCTAACAGATTTTGCAAAGT
>JAKPKF010000471.1 GCA_029553845.1 bacterium
TGTAGGGTTGTCAAACATCTGTTACACTTCCTCCATAAAAAAAGAACTAAGTACTTGATTCGGTGATTTCCAGCCAAGTGGACGCATTGGATATATGTTAGACGCTCGGTTGTATCTCCTTAATTGCACCTTGTAATCTTCTAAACTGTAGAACTTTCTACCTTCGTAGAACCATTCTCCATCTTTCCTGTGGCTCCTTTCTACCTTCCCATTGTGCCTGGGTGTATACGGCCTAATTCGCTTGTGTCTGATTCCACGATCAGCAAGTAATTCTTCAAATAATGTTGGCTGTACTTTGCTCTTGCCGTCCTGATTGGAAGATAGTATCTTCGTAAATTCTTGTCCATTGTCTGTTTGCACACATTCAATATCAAACTTGAAAAACTTAATCACTTCTTCCATGAATACCGCTGCAGAATAGCTAGTGTTGTCTGGAAAGCCTTGCAAGTACCTTTGCCTTGAGTATTCATCAATTGCTGTAAATTGGTACAATCTCGTCCCAGCTCCCATCGCCTTTGTGCAAGCTTGAGGTACATACTTAACATCTATCTGTATCCGCTGACCAGGTCTTTTCATCTGTTCATACGGTTTAGGTTTCTCCTTTTTTCGTTTGACCTTAGCATTGAAGTAACCCTCTCTCTTCATCACTCGATACAGGGAAGGAATGCTTCTTGTGTAACCTCTGTCAATTAGTTTAATCCAAAACATAGTTAATCCTAGTCTTGGATTTCTCCTTCGCATATCTCTAATCAACTTAAGCTCTTCTTCACTGTGTTGACTAGGATGACTGTGAGGTCGCCTAGAGTATTCTCTTAACGAATTAATGTCTCCATTGTATCGTTTACGCCAGTAATATATCCATTGTCGTGTCGTTTTGTACCGTCTAGCTGCTACTGTTACTCCATATTTGTACGAATACTTAATTACCGCTTCTTTGTACAGCAAATCCTGTGATATACTTTTCATGTGAGTTGTTCCTCCTTCGTGGTATTTTTTCTGCTAATTAAATATTACACTATTCGAGGTCAACTCACACCTTTTTAAATTTTTTCGCCGACTCCCCCTAGGGGGAGTTACTCAGTCCTCCTGTTCTAATACCATTCTACTCCATACTTACTTTCTTTCTTCTAAACTTTGTAA
>JAKPKF010000005.1 GCA_029553845.1 bacterium
CACCCCGGAGTGAACACTAGATCAGATCCTCGGATGCTTGCGCATCCGGTGCCTGTTCAGTACCAGCGGTTAAAGTAAGTTAGCTTGAATAATCACGTTCTTCATTCAAGCCACCTGCTTTAGCGGGTGGTAGTTGACTTCGATCCTCAATCTTTCGGAGAATCTCTCCAGCAATATCTTCATCTGTCGAATTTTTAAATGGGTTTGGTTCCATAGCATTTCGTACCACAAAAAGCGCTTGTTTGACCCACTCATTTGCTTCCCGAAGAGTTTTTGATATTCTATCTTTATCAGTAAGAAATTTTAATCCATCAGCAACTCCACCACCAGGTGGTATTGCATCCAGAGACATTTTATGAATAATAAGTTTCTTTATATTCGGACCAATAATCTCGTTCATTTCTGATATTCACCTAAGTTATATAGAAATTATTATAATAGAAAGGAGGTGACAGCTATGAACTGCACCTGGGAAAAACAAGGCGGACGCTATGTCTGCCAGGCAAAAGAATGTACCCATTACCTCGAAGGTGGTGGATGTGCCATGGGCAAGATCAGTTTAACCTGTGACAATAACAATTGTCGCTGGAACAAGCAGCTCGCTCCTGGAATCTATGGATGTATTTCCATGGACGTTCATCTTGCCGCCGACGGCAAATGTCTTGGATTCGAAGAGAAATAGTTGATTGGGTCAGCCCCTGTTAGCAATAACAGATAGTAGCAACCCAAGTTTTTATTTCGATTGAAGTTCAAGAATAAAAGCAGTGTGTTTATCTCCACCAGCATCGGCTGGAATCTCTTTTGTAGATGTTTTTAAGATTTTAAAATATTTATTAGAAATGTCTATAAAATCCTGCTCGGAATAAGATCGTTTATGCTCTTTTTCATTAACATAAACATATATTACCGCCTTACCATCACTAGTAAGAACTCTTCGAACTTCTTTGAAAGATTTATTAATATCTGTGGAATGGAGAACTGATAATGAATAAACAAAATCAAAATAGTTTTCATGAAATCTTAAGTTCTCAACATTACCAGTTTCAAATATAATCTTTTTTTGTGTCTCTTCTGGTTGTCCAGCAAGATTCTTTTTAGCGATATCAATCACTTTCGAAGCAATGTCAATTCCGATAACTTGTTTGGATGTATGTTGTGCTATATAAAAAGTATCAATTCCAGCAGCACAACCAACTTCCAGAACCGTCTTAAATGACCCATATTTCTTACAAACATATTTGGTCAAATTTGATACTTTTTTATCGATCCAATGTGCCTGATCTGTTTTATATACATCATTCCAGAAAATTTTTTCTGCCTCAAATAAATATGAAAGAGAAATCATAATTGTTTTACCTCTTTTTCACCAGATTTTAATTCATCGGCGTGATCTGGATCATATTTATTTAATAGAGCTTGAAACTCACCAACATGAGTTTTCTCTTCTTTCGCAATGTCGAGCAGAACTGATCTGATATCTTCCTTTGTTGTGAGTGAAGACAATTGTTCATATAAAGATATTGCATCGAGTTCCGCAATAATTCCTGTTCTTAGAATTTCTTTATCTATATCATCTTTACTAATCTTGGATATTTCAACAGGACTAGCGGCCATAAGTTCGTTAATCAGATCTTGCCGCTTAAAATATTTATTCACTGCTATCATATCAACCTCTAGCACCTAACATGTGAGAAGGTGTCTTCACTGGAACAACTGGTTTTAATTTATAAACTCAAAAAAGTCAGAGAAAGAAGACGAATGCCTTCTTTCTCTGACTTTAAAATTTACTTACGCAAGATACTGAATCTTTGCCGTCTTCTTATTACCGGAACCAAGATCAACAATAGTATTGGTCGGGGCAAGAACATACTTGACAGTACCACCACTATCAACACAGCGCATGATAGTCAGGACTGCCTTCTTTGTAGTAGTAACAAGTTTACCACTCACAAAGTAAGCTGGATCAAATACAACATCCGTGTCCGCAGCAACTCGATAATTTGTTGCACCAGTAATGGTACAAAGCACATCATCAAGATTTGCCGAAGAAGGTATTGTCGTAGGCATTGCATCCAGACCAATCAACCAGTAATTCTGGGAAGCAAGTGTCAGCGGTCCACCAGCAGCAAGATAAGCAAGATAAGCTGTCTTATCCATAACAGTCGTAGTAGAAGCAACAACTGAAATGCTTTCTTCAATGAAGTTTGCAAGAAGTGCAATCTCCAGAGCTGTCCCACCAGCTAAACCAGCAGCAACCCTAAATTCAGACTTCGCTGGGAAAACAACTGGCTGATCAGTAAACTGATACTGCTCATCAATATAACTTGAACTTGGATCAAGATATTTAATCGTCTTAACTGTGACATTTGCACCACCATAAAGCTTCCGAATAACTGAAAGAATAACATTATGAGTGGTCGTGGAACCAGTAGATCTGAAATGTAATCCCGTCAGATAAAGATTCTTATTTCGTGGAACTGTATAAATGGCATTATATGCCTGGAGCGCCGTAGCAAGAATCTTAGCCTGGATCTTAGTAGCATCATTAGGAACACCAGCAGTGACAGCACTAAGATAGTAAACATAAACATTACCAGTACAAGCTGCAGACAATACTGCGCTATTCACTCTCAAGAAAGTTTTCGTGCCAGCTACACGAGTACGACCATCTGCACCATTAAGAGCAATCGTTTCAGTAATTTCATCATAATTTGCATCCAAACCAGTGATAGTAACCGTCTGAGTAATATCACCAGCTGCATCAGAAGAAATGTAGAGAAGAGCAGCAGTAGCTACTTGTGTAATACTACCACCCTGATCCCAAATATCTTCTGTTCCACCAACTGCAGCATTCATACCAGCGATTTCTCTCGACACGAAATCTGTTACATTACCACGTGCAACTTCAAGATAGAAATCGTTCGACATAACAATGGGTAGCGACATAATCTAATTTTCCTCCTATTAAAATAAATAATTTTTAATATTTTCCTACGATTGAAAGATCATATTTAATCTTATCTATATAATCTACCATAATTTCTTCAACCGCATTTTGAATCTTATCATTAGATGGTACTTTTGATCCTATGAATTCTACCGGATATTTTGTAATAATAACCAGAGGAATAAAGTAATCAAGCGGCCCAATCAAACAATAAAACCCCATGGGTTTTAACATTCTTAAAAGAGACATAGTTAAAATATTTGGAGATTCATTGATAACTTTAGCATCAATTAACATTTTTGGAAAATCTTTAACTGATGTGTAATTTGCCATCTTGTCTAAAGTCGGCAAGAACTCTTCCAGATATTCTTTACCAATAAACTTTCCATAATCTCTCTCTATAATGGATATGATGTAATTGTGTCTCTCTTTAAGATAATGCTTATAGTAAATATATATAGACAACATGTGAACCAAAGCTTTTTGCTTATCAGAATATATTTTATCAGATCCTATCGCTTTTAAAAATAACAAATAAAGATATGTTGATAATAATTTGTGCAAATCTTTATTTTGTCGAAGAGCACTTTTGTTGATTAAAACAGCAGATCTGATTAGTCCAAAATAAGTAGCATAGACACATTCATCTATTGAATTTGACGAACCTGTTGTTGGATCGACTCCAAGTTGTTGGGAATCCAGAACCATGCCTGTCAACTTATGATCAGTTGTAACAAGTGGCCTAACAACGACGTTATCTGGTTTAATTTTAGCAATTCCCAAATAAATAAGATTCTTATTTAAAAGATTTTGACAATTTATTTTCACAACATTATTCGGCATTTTGGATAAATATTGACCAAAATCCGAAGTGAAAGTATCATAAATTGACGCATTGTCCTTATCTCTAAATAAGATATAGATTTTCTGTTCATCCTCACTCAATATTTTATTCACCTCAGTATCTGAGAAGAAACTTGGTTGAAAAGTTTTATTAAGATCTGGCATATTGTGTTATCTCCACATATTTTACGATTTACTAGCAGTACTTAAAATTCTTGAAATTGTTTTTCTATATGGTGCAATTATAATTCGTTGATTCTTTATTGTAGGGACAAATCGATCTGGGGTAAATTCTAAGAACGTTTTAATATTATTCACCAACATAATCACCGGATATAACAATGGTTCATCATATTTGTCCATACAGAAAATTGTTGGTCTCTGTGTCCACCGATCATTTGTAAATTCATAAAAATCGGATTCAAGTCTTAAAGCGGCAAGATTCGTAAAAAAGACATTACTTAAGATCGGTTTCTTAAACTCTTTAAAGATATTTTTCACATCTGCAGTTTGAGATGAAAAATGCTCCGTTAAAGATACAGTTTGTGTTCTCATATCGAATTCTCACAATTCTGATATTTACATTTTTTATATAGAAATAATAAAAATGAGTTATTTTTGTTTATTGAACACTTTAACAAGAAGGAGGCTAAATGATTAATAGTGATTCTCAAAATGCAAAAGCTTTACATGATGTAATTAATGAGGTATTATGGAATTGCAATCTCCAAACCCAAGGAATTGACGTCGGTATTCCATTTATATGTGGAGCGCCAGGTGGTGGCAAAACAGCAAGTATACATTATCTTAGTAAAGAATATGGTTTTGGTGTTGTCTCAACTCACCTTGCTCTTAAACCTATTGAGGAAACAGGTGGAATACCACAATTCGATCAAATTATTGTAAACGGAAAGCCTGTTCTCGGAACAGTCTGGTCATTTCCGGACATCATGAAAATTCTCTACGAATTGTCCGAGCAGAAAAAAGATTCTCTCATTATTTGGCTTTTAGATGATGCACATCTACTGAGCCCGATACATATGGCACTCTTATATGAACTTTTTACAGAACGCTCCCTCAGAGCTTACAAAATTCCAAATAATTGTGCGATGGTAATGGCAGGAAACACCAGCAGTAAATCTGGTGCAAAATCAATGTTCAGCGCAATCATCAACAGATGCGTTCTGATGCCCGTATTTACAGATTTCAATGGTTGGAAAAACAATTTCGCAATTCGCGCCAATGTACACCCTGCTTTTGTTTCATTCTTGGGAAATCTTCAGTATCAAAAATTCTTCCACGAGGAAGAACAAGTTGATGTTGCTTGGGGATCTCCAAGATCGTGGACACGATTCGCAAATGAAATTCAAGCAAGAGAAGAATACTATAAGAAGACAATTAGCACAGACACTTGTTTATATTTGGGTTCTGGATATGTTGGCAAAGAAGGAGCTTCCGAATTTACAACATATTACAAAATCTACTCTGAATTCAATATCGATGACATTCTTGTAAATTATAAACTGTATGAATTACCAAATGATCCAGTTAAAATTTATGCATTGGCTTATGCGCTTACTACCAATTACATTGGTAGAATAGATCGTGATAAATTCGTTCCTAATATGTCACATCTCATTGGACTGTTCATGAAAGAAGCATCCAATTTATCAATCATGATAATTAAAGAAATGAGACAATTTGAAAAGGCTTCGAAGAAGCAGATTCTAAATAAACTCATTATGCAACTTCAGAAAACCGAACCAGAATTAACAAGATCTACTTTAAAGGAGATTGTAGATATCACTGCTGATATGGGAGCATAAGTAACATTATGAACATCAATATTGAATCATTAATTAGAAAAGCAAAATTAAAATTCTTTACAAACTCATTATTTTTCTTCGGAATGATGGCAAATAAATTTGCCTGGGAAATTGATGAATTTTCACCCCTCGTTGAAGGTTATGTCCAGTATAATTTGGACGATCCTTCTAAAATTGAAAGCGGCGCGATTCATCTCAATCAACACTTTATTGAAAAACCTGATTATACATACAATAATCTCATTTTCATTATCTGTCATGAACTATTACACATCTTAAACAAAGATGGCATCAGAAGAGGTGACAGAAAATGGAATGAATGGAATACGGCATGTGATCATGTTATTGAAGTATTCCTAAGAAAAATGAGCGACATAATTAAACCATATAACAACCAATATAATATTATCGAAGAGCTATATAATCATAGACCAGATTGCACAAGTGAATATGCATATGATTGGATCATAAAACACCCATCATCAATCAAGTTTCAAAATATTGACAATCTCACAATTCAAGTAACAGATGGATCTGGAAATTACCTTTTCACGGTCACTGCCAACTTAGGTGGAATCACTTCTGAATTAGACCCAGAAGAAGCTGTAAAAACATTATTAACAGATCAACTAATTTCAGAAGCTAGAGCAATCTTCGAAAATATCAAAGCCAAAGGGAATAGCCCAGGATATTTAACTACTTACCTAGATAAGATTCTGAAAGTAGAAATTCCTTGGCAATCATTGGTTGAAAAAGCAATTAAAACAAATGTTATTATGAAACCAGATGAAAGAACCTGGAGATGCTTAAATAAGTTCTATCTTCCACACAACATTCATCTACCAGGATATGCCATGTCAGAAGATACAGAAGGAACTGGAACTTTAATTGTTCTAGTTGATTCATCTAATTCAATATCAGATAAGAATTTAAAACAATTTTCTCACATTATTGAGAATAGTATGAAATACTTTAAAGTAATTGTTGTTTTGGTGCATGATATACATATACATCAAAGAAAACAATTCGATAAAGATTCTATTAGAGAGTTTTATACATTCATTTCAAAAGAGGGATATCATGGTAGAGGTGGTACATCCCACACAGATGTTTTTAAAGAAATTCAAACTGAATATTGGGAAAAGAACAAAGACGATTTGAGTATGGTTATAAGCTTAACAGATAATTATTCTGATATTGAGTATAATTATAAACAATTTGAGTGGCTCCGCAATAACTTACCACTAACAATAATCATATCAAAAGGTGGTAAATTATTAAATTTAGATCAAAGTTTTGGTAGCATTACACAAATCAAAATCAATAGCTAAAACTATTTCAATCGGCAAGATCTTAAACTAGATCTTGCCGATTGATTTTTTATTTTTATAATGATCCTTTGAAATATCTGGGCTTAAATCCCAATCCTGATGGTTCTTTTGGTGTCGGCTTAGGTGTTAAATCATTATAAACTCTTTCAGTCGTAATCACCTTATTATCAGAAGCACTAGATGGTCTAGCTACTCGATTTAATGGCTCTTTCCTTCTCCCAAAACTCCCATACGCCCACGCTCTAACATTAGCTAGTATTCCCTCTTCAATCATAAACAATTTGGCGACAGGTATCATATTCTATCACCTATTTCTTAGCATTAATAAGATTTTTTGCAACATCGACGATGTCACCTGGTTCTAATGAAGACATATAGGGATTAATATCTCGATGCTTCTTATCATCTTCTTGCCCATGATATTTATTTAGTATCTTATGCTCTTTATACTTTTTATATATTTTTTTACCACCAGCTGCTGCAAGCAAACCAGCTGCTGCAGCCAGTGTCAACTTCGCAAGAGTATCTTGATCTACTTCATTCAAAGCATCAATTGTATTATCCATAATAAATCCTAACTTTTACAGATATTCAGCAAGTCCCTGATCTTCAGTCATCACTTGTTCCTGAATCACACCACCATAAAGATTTGAAATCTCAGTTATATACTGAGACGTACCGACTTCAGAAAACACTCGCATGTTCTTATAAGTCTCTTCGATACTTTCACCAATGAATTCCTCGGGATTATTCAGAATAAAAGCTTTAATCTCCTTCTGAAAATCATTCACCAAAGTCATCGCTTCAACAATCACATCTTCATGCTTCTCAACAAGCTGAGTTCCCTCAGACTCCAGAAGTGCATTAACTCTTTGAAACATAGTTTATTCCTCCAAAATAATTATTTTTGTTATGATTCAAGTTTATGGGCAATCTTCTTGGCAACTTTAGCGCCAGCTTTCTTTGCCTTGTCCCCACCTTGTTTTGCCAACGCCGCAAGCTTCTTTCGGAATGCAACAGCACCAAGAGCGGCTGCCAACGCAGCCGCTGATCCAGCAGCCAGACCAGGATGTTCTTCAATAGCTTCTTTACCCTGATTCAGCAATCTTCGAGCAACCATTTTCTTAGTTTCTGCACCAGCTTGTAATTCCTCAGGAACCTCCCCATGAATCACTTTATCAGCTACTCGCTTAGCGGCAGCTTCAGCAGCTTCTTTTGCACCAGGTTGAAGATCTTCTGGAACTGCACTTTCAGAAATCACAGATTGAATAGATTCCATGATCAGTTTGTTAATATCCATTATATTGTTCCTCCATTATAATTTATACTTTTTTCTTCAATCTATTACGCAAAGCCAAAGCACCAAGACCAGCTGCGATTGCGGCCCCCGTCATTCCAGTTTTAGGCAAATCGATTTTATCAGGATCAAGAGTGAAATTATCCTGACCAAATTTCTTCGTCTTAGACCAGAGTTCATTGGCATACTCTTTTGCATGATGACCAACTGTGGCTCTCTCAGCATGTTCAGCATTACTCGCTTCGCGTGCAGCTTCTTCAGCTTTAAGCAACTTATCTGCACGAACATTAGCAGCATCTTTACCTTGAAAAGAATCAGTGTCCAATTTCTTAGCTTCTTCAGCTTCAGCTTCTTTAGCTTCTATTTCTTTCCCCTCTTTTTCTATACGAGCAAGATTATCAGCATTCGCTTTTCTTTCAGCTGCAAGTTTTTTAGCTATTTTGAATGCTGGTGGATCTTTTTCAGGATTCCATTTATCATATAGTTTGTTACCATACCAACCCTTCATTATTTCAAGTTCTTCAGTAATAGCATTTTCACAAATAGATTCTGTAATAATTTTATTAACATCAAATTTAGACATTTTGACTGCCCTCCTGTAATAAAAATGTTCCTACTGTTTGGCAGCCTTCCTCATTTTTCTAACAGCAGCAAGACCCCCAACAGCAGCAGCAAGACCCGCTGCACTTGCAGCGGCAAGACCAGGATGTTCTTTAATCGCATCGGCAATCTCGGCCGCTTTTTCTTTAGTGAGTGCAAGAGTTTTCTTACCAGCTCGAGTCAGATGTTCTTGAACACCAATATTCTTCTCAGCTTCCAGGGCCGCTGTTTTCTTACTTAATTTTTTAGCAAGTTCGAATGCAGCATCTCTTTTCTCAGGATGTGTTTTATCATATATGATTTCAGCTGCTCTTCCGTGAGACATATCATCAATTGCTTGTTTATAAATTCTTTTCCCTTTTTCAACAAAACTCTCTTCATTAATAATCGACTGAATTGACTCATTGATAATTTTTGCGATATCTGACATTTGTAAATTCCTCCTAGAATATAAGTTTTTTGGTTTAATATTTACCTGGTTCAGGTAAACGATTTTTTCTTTTTTGCAAAGCAGCAAGACCAGCCAAAGTAGCCACACCAGCTGCACCATAAGCTAATCCATGGTCTGACAAATGCTGACCAATCTTACGAAACATTCCTGGCTTATCATCAACATGATCTGAAGTCTGACTAGAAGCAGCCGCTGCTTTGTTTGCTGCTGCACGTTTAGCTACTGCGGCTTGATATTTTGCTTCGTCATAATCATGCTTTGAAATCATTCCACTTTTAGCAGCTTTGTATCTATCTTCAGCTTGTTGAAGTGCCATATCTCTATCAGCTTTTGCTTCTCCAGCTAAACGATTGTGACTTGGACTAAGAAATTTGAATGGATTCCAAGAAGCATTTTCAGATCTAGTTTTTTCAAAAGCATCATGCGCTTTAGTAACATCCTTATCATATTGCTGCTCATGTGGGTCTTTAACATATTGCCAACCCTCATTGATCTTTTTTAAAGATTTGATATTCATAATTTGTGTACCCCTGATAATTACTTTTGAGTGGGTGCAGCTATAGCCGTTTTGCCTTTGTTTAATTTGAATCCAGAGATTTTCTTAGCAACTGATGCAATCGCACCAGTTGTAACATCTCCAAGTTTCTTACCAGAAGTGACTAAAAATGTCTTAGCCTTATCAATACCAGCTTTAGCGGATGGGATGATTGTACTTCCAACCCCTTCCCAGATTTCAGCCTCTTCTGATTCAGTAAGTGGTTTCTTAGCTGCTTTAGCAGGTACTTTCAATCCTACAGATTTCAAATATTGTGCTTTGTTGAATTCTCCAGTAGTATCTCCACCAACTGTAACTTCTTTTGTATCGGCCGGATCTTTAGGACTTCCTTTATAACCTTCATAATAAATAGCTATAGAATTTTCAATATATGGAATTGTAGTTTCAAAGAAAATATCATATTGTTCTTTTGTAGTAGTTTTGTTTTCAACCGCAATTATAAAGTTTTCCAGATTCGCGATTAATTCCTCACCTTCATAAAGACACATATCAAAAAATGCATCTTGAATTGCGAGTTCTAAAACGGCGCGATCTAGTTTACTGATCATCTCAGTAAGCATAATTTAATACCTCCACAAAATTATACTGGTTTTTTAAGTTTTCTTAATCCAAGAGCTCCAGCAACACCAAGTGCTCCAAGTGCAACACCACCTATCATTGGATGTTCACCAGCAAATTCAACTGTTTTTTTAGCAGCAGAACCCACTGCGCCACCAGTTGCTTGAGCTCCCTTTTTTAAAGCAATACCAGCAGCTCGGGCTCCAGAAATATCCGGATCTTGTACTTCTGACAAATATTTAACAATTGACAACATAATCAATCTCCTATGCTGGTCTATTTCTATTCAACAATCGCTTCAAACCAAGAGCACCAGCTGCACCAGCAACAATACCCCCAGCTAAAGGATGGTCTCCAGCAAATTCCATTGCTTTATTAGCTCCAGAACCAATTGCTTCTCCAGCAGCTTTAGCACCTTTTTTCAATGCAATACCAGCAGCTTGAGATCCAGAAATATCATCAGCAGAAACAGATTTTACAGCTTGCTTAACTGGAATTGTAGCTGGAACTGTGGGTGGTGGAGTATCAACAGGAACAGTTTGTTGCACTTGTCTAGCTGGAACACCAGCGGGTTGACGATTAGCTACAATTTGATGATATCTTTCATCAAATTGTTGTTGATGTGCTGGAATAACTGGTCTTATTTGTCCAGTTCCAGCTATTTGCAAATCACGACCTCTATTAGGAAGAGAATTAAAAGTTTGGCGCAAATCTTCCCGATATTGTGGAGACATCTGTCTTGCAACTCTAGCACCACGACTGATATCGATAGGTTGCACATCCTGATTAACAACTGTTCTAACTGGAGCTACTGGAACCTGTTGAATAACTGTTCTAACTGGAGCTTGTTGAACAACTGGTCTCACATCTGGATTTACAACATATTGTTTAGTTGTAGCTTGTTGCGCAAGATTTGCAGGAACAATAACATTTTGACCAGTTTTAGGATCAAATACAACAGTTCTACCAGCTTGATCTATTGAATAATTTGTATTTGCTTCATTTATATCTTTAGTAATAGCAATCATAAATTAAATCTCCCATTAAACTAATGTAGTAAATACATAGTCATCGGATAAATATTCTTCATCTTCTTCATTTGTAACTTTAACTCTATAGTGATATGTAGTGTTTGGACCAAGACCAGTTAAAACAACTTTATGAGTGACAGTATAATCTTCCTTAAGAGCAGATAATGCACCATAAGCAGTTGTTGTACCATACTCAATCTGAGTTGTTGTTTCTTCATTAGATGTCCATGTCATCTCAGCAGCTGTTCTTGTAATGTTAAACACTTTCATTAAACCAACATTAGGTTGAACTCCACCAACTTGAAATGGAAATGAACTGTCTTTCAAATAGAATTGAATCATTAAAGGACTTATAATTGATGGTTCATATTGTGAAAATTGACTATTGTCAAAATTAAATGTTATTGTATTATTTGGTATATCTAATATATAATCATCATATTCCTTTAAAGTATTCGATCCTTTGATTAAATTATATGTGTAATCTGTAGTTAATTGAAAATCTGTTGGATCAAATTGAATTGTTAGACCTTGAGTAATTTTGTGTAATGAAACAGTTATGTCAGCGGCCAGATCTTTTACGACCTTCAAATACTCATCAGTACTAAGAGTTATAGTGGTTCCAGTAGGCGGAAGTGGAATCGAATTTATATTGGTTCTATATTTGGTCTCACTAGTACCAAGAGTAATATAAAGATAATCATCCGATCCTCTAGTAACAGCAATATTGCGACCACCAGTTGAAGCATTTGTTACCTGATCAGCGGTAAGCGTCACAGTATCTAAATTTAAAATTGTTTCAGCTGGAAGATTGTCTGCTACTAGATATGTTCTTCGTACAAACCCTTTTTTAAGATTAACAATGTCATCATTCAAATAATTGATAATCTTGCTCGATGGATAATCATTAATCGGTTCGAATCCAGTAGATGGATTGATAAGAATATCAATTCGCTCAACAACACCAGGCATTTGATCATTAAACATATAAAGTGGCTGTTGAAGCATATATGTAATATCAACCACAACTTGGAAAGTTCGTTGTGTAGAATCTGGAATTGAAGCAGTAATTGAATCGAGCCGAATAAAAGGTTCATAAAGAAGAGAATAACAATAATCAATTTCACCAGTTCTTTTATTAGTCTTGGTATAAAGATTACCAATTGTATCAGTTGCCGGATTAAAAAGGTTTCGATCTAAAAACTCTTGGGGAACTTCCAAATAGGATGTGAAGCTTAAAAATTGAATAAACTTATTTATAGGCAACCAACGTTTTATTACAGCGGCAATCTCTTTTGCTTGAAACTGAGATTCGCAATTTATTGTACAAGAAATTGGGACATTTACCATTTCTTCTTGAACAAGAATTACTCTCTCTGTTGTTTGATTATATAGAACTGGTATCTGATCTACATTAAATCCTGGTATTTTCTGGGATACACTTGGCCGCTGACCATAACTGGGTGTCTCATCATTCAAGGTGACAACAATATTTGGAAAATCATAATTTGGTTTATAATCATATGGCAATTGAAGAGTTCTATTGCCCATATTAAATTCATATCTTTGAATGTATCCTCTATTTTGAAAAATATGAGTATCAAATAAAACTCTTACGGAGAGCAATAGATCTGCATAAAAATTATGAATATACACCTTTAATTACCCCATTTACTTGTTCATTTTTGTTTATATGCTTTTGATAAGTTTAAATATTTTCTCTTCTCTTCAGGGGAAGCGGCATGAGCTGCTTGTTTGATTGCCTGTGCCCTCTTAAATTGAGCATGTGTATCACCAAATATTCGTCTTGCAATTCCTTCACCCGTAACAGCTCCAGTAATACGAGAAAATAACCTTTTTATCAAGAGCATTCTGTTGAGCTGCATCTGTAACTTTATCAATCCTGCTCACACTCAATTCGTATAAATAATCAACAATTGAAACCATAATCATGAACCTCTCAACTTGTTCATCATTCTCACCTGTTCATCCGGATCCTTCATTAACATATTTTGAGCTCTAGCCATCAATATTTTATTTCTCTCTCTAGGATCAATTACTCCAAAGGGTGCCACTATCCCACTTGGATGCTCAGAATGAACATTTGCTAACTCCGTGAATAATCTATAAATAGATAGCATGTTTAAAATCTCCAAAAATTAGAGACTACAAGTACAGAATTTAACTGCAATATCCTCAGTACCAGCATTAGAAATATAAAAATCTGTTTTATTGCCCTTATAAGAAAAATGAGTAACATTACTGATCGCTGGATTTGTTGAACCACCGACCTTAAGAGTAACACCTGAATCACAATTCATAACAAATATGTTCACTTGTTCGGCGACTAATTGATCAACTGTTGCAGCAACAATCAGTACCTTCCCGTTTTCATAAGATAATGGAATATTATCAATTGTAACATCCATCAATCTAAATGTCTCAGGAGGAGTCTGCTGACTAAAAGTAATCGCCTCTTGTATTTTGAAAAGATCAGCCATATAGTTCTGTCTCCTTTAAAATATTTCACGTATAAATTATAGTTAATAAAATTTACCCCTTCAAAACTTTACAAAGGGTTCTCATTTTTTTTGAGAGCCGGCAAGATCTAAAAGTGAGCTTGCCGGCTCTCAACTTTAAGTCAACTCAATTTTAACTTGATCTCCAGAACCTCGTCTAAATACCAAATAAATCCTGTCAGAATCATCTGCATCCATCCAAATTGCCGCTTTACCATTTGTATCAAGAGTCGGTTCATCATTTTGATCATATACTTTTAAAATCAGATCTTGACTACCATCATTATAATATGATGTTCCAAGAGCATAATATGTTGATCCATCATTAGTATATTCCCATTGATCAGTTGCTTCATTCCATCGAAGAGCAACATCTGTAGAAGATCCTCGTTCTACTTTGAGATAAACATCTGAACTGGGAGTACCGGTAGCATCCTGATTCAACTTGAAAGTGTCGGAATTTGTTCCACCATTATCAGCTTTATCAGCTAGACCATCAACTAAATCAGCAGTTGTTGCCAAAGTCGCTAAAGTCGCATCAAGCCCAGTAATCGCGGAAGTTGGATGACAACCAGATTCCGTCAAATCCATTAAATCTAAGTGAGATCTTACTGGATTTGAAAATATTGGTCTGGCATCAAATATGTCTTCATTTGTTAAAACAGTAACTCCAGTTCTCACATAAACTATTGCAATTGGATAACGATTCGCTGGAATTGTTGGCAAAGTAGGAGTCGCACTCGCAGATCCATCAATATTAACAAGCATACCGGCTGGTGTTAAACAAACAACTGTCCATTTAGCATTTGAACCTGGTGCAATAATCGCGGGTGAATTTCCACCAACATATTCAACATATGCAGCAACACCACTCAACCAACTCCAGAATCCACCAGCAGAAACTTTAATTGTCATATTTGGAGCATCTTGTGCAGTTGGATGAAGTGTTACCATATTCCCAAATAATTTTCTATATTCATCCCCATATAGCGGATTGTTCATAATTTAAATTCCTCCATCAATCAAATATAATTGAGAATCTCTAATTATTTCTAATTAGAGATTCTCTTTTCAAAAATTATTTATGGACTAACACCAGAAGTTCCACTAGTACCAGAGGTACCATCTTCACCAGTATCACCAGAAGTTCCACTAGATCCCGCTGTTCCAGAGGTTCCTGAAGTGCCAGCATGTGCATAAAGATCATCAAATAATGTTTTCAACTCTAAAATAGCACTTTGCAATTCAGTCGAAATCAATCCACTTGCTCCTGGAGTAAATGATATTGCAGAAGCTGGATGAGATCCAGTAAGCGTTAACGACATCAAATCTCTATGATCTCTAACACTCATCTCAAAATCTGGTCGCATATCATAAATCATATCTTCTGTAATCGTCGTGTCACCAGCAGATACATAAATTGCTGCTAGAGGAAATCTCCCTCTTGGCAATGTTGGTAGCACAGGCACCGCTGCTGGAGTTCCATCTAATACAACAATATTTCCAGAAGCATTAATCGTAATCAACACCCACTTAAAATCACTTCCTGGTGCAGTAACAGTTGAAGTACTACCACCAGCATATTCTATATAACTTGCTCCAGAAGATGTATAATACCAAAATCCACCAGGAGAAACATAAGCTGTCATATCTGGTACATCTTGTGCCTTGACTCTCACATTTGCCTGTTGCATCAATGCCTTTCTAAAAGCATGTCCATAAGGCGGAATATTCATGATAATAATTCTCCTTGTATGAAAATAATAAATTACAAAATGACTATTGAGCATTCAAGTACGTCATTTGTAAAAAGCTATCCAATTGTGATTGTGAAAATGACGAACCACTAGTTCCAGATGTAGAAGATGTTCCACTAGATCCAGATGTTCCACTAGATCCAGATGTTCCACTAGATCCAGAAGTTCCACTAGAACCAGAAGTGGAAGAGGTTCCACTAGAACCAGAACTACCAGATGTACCTGATGTACCAGATGTACCAGATGTTCCTGATGTACCATCACCAGATGTACCAGAGGTTCCACTGTTACCAGAAGTTCCGCTGGTTCCAGCTATTGCGTAAATTTCTTGTCCATTAAAATAAATTGCCATATAATTAAATTAACCTCCTTATACTGGATTTATATAGCCACCATCAGCGCATGCTTCGTATCCGATAGTAACTACTAAATCAACTGCTGTG
>JAKPKF010000007.1 GCA_029553845.1 bacterium
TTCAGGTCGATATTTCCCAACCCCGACTTCTAAATATACATCACTAATTGTACTATTGGGATCGTTGAATGTCAAGGTATATACATTGTTGTTATAGGAACACGCCTCAAGAATAGGGACATTTTTGAGCGTTCCTATTAATCCTTTTGCATTTGTTGCCCACCTATTTCCATCCCTATCTTGGACAAAAATCTGATAATTATACTCACGACCTTGGCGTAGTCCTGTAACCATGTATTTTCCATCTTCCATGATATATTCTTTATCATTAAATACTAAAACAATATCAGCAACTTCTTTGTTATATGTATTCCCTAAGGTGGCATTAAAAGAAATGGTGTTCTCTGTTATTTCAGTCTTTATACTCACTTCCGGATTTTTTCTTTCAACAAACAACAGAGCACTAAAAACGCTTCTAGCACTACCATCTGATGGTTTGTTCTTAATGACCAATTGTCCATCTTCATTGCGAATCATCGCCGTAGCTGATCCACCACCATCCATTTGATAAGCTTCCACTAAACCGTAATATTTCAAGACAGCATTTGTCTCGTCGGTAGATGTACCATAAGAACCCGAATTAGCATATACTCCATCGATAATAATTAAACTGATATCACCATTAGACTTGCGTCCAAATAGCGAACGTGGGTATTGTCTAGTATTGTATGCCGCTGTTGTATCACCATCAATAACATCTTTTCCATCCATTCGCTGAATAGTATGAAATCCTATCGCTGATTCAACATTTGCTAGAACTCCTTCATATTTATACTGAACGACTACTTTCTTACCAATCGCTAACGCTGCTTCTACTTCAACGTTACGAGTATCAATCGCAAATTGTCCCTTATCAAGGGTAGCTGCAGTTGCCTGGCTTGTAATAATTCCTTTCCCAAAAAAAGCATTGGCAGCATTATCCCCTTTATAACGATAAGTAATCGAGTTAGAAGGGTATGCTCTTTCAGCATCTTCAATGATGAAAAGATTACCATTAATGTCCATAGTTGGGAAAACTTGTGAATTTGTTTCATCTTTTTGATAATAAGAAGAATAGATTGTCGTTTCATTATCTTTTGGAACAGTATTATAATGTTCTACTTTATATTCATGAGTTTTATTCCCCGCTTCATCATAAATTGATAAGAATAAACCAGCAAACTTGATTGAACCTGTATTATTTGCTTTAGCTTTTCCATTAAAGATAGGATCTTTAGAACCATCTTGTAAGAAACCAGCTACATCAGAACTACCATTGGCAAGAGG
>JAKPKF010000055.1 GCA_029553845.1 bacterium
AGTAGGAAATGGTACTTGGTTAGTTCTGTACAATCCCATCATTATCATTCGTGCTGACCACCAAAAAATGATATCTCTTGCATGAATCATTATCTGTGTAGGGTAGTATTTCTTGTAATCATCTCCATCTGGTCCTCCTAGAGTAGAGTAAGGCAATTGTCCTGAACTAAACCATGTGTCAAAGACATCTGTTTCTGCTTCCCAACCATCTCCAGGATTATCTTCTCCTAGCTTAATCTCACCAGTTCCATTCGCTTTCTTTCCTGTTTCATTTTCATAGTCTGCTACACTTTTTCCTTTATTTTCATTTAACCAGTCATACAGTTCTTTTCCCCCATTATACCAAACAGGAATTCTCTGTCCCCACCATAACTGTCGAGATATACACCAAGGTTGAATATTTTCAAAGAAAAATTCCAATGCCTTCTGTTGCCCAAAAGGTATCACTTTAATTTCCTCGGATTTGATCGCACCTAGAGCTTTCTGTGCTAAGGTTTCTACATTTAGATACCACTGATTTGAGATGATTGGCTCTATTGGAGTCTTACATCTCTCACATATTGATACTTCGTGTTTAATATTTTCAATTTTCTCTAGTAATCCTAAATCTTCTAACTCTTCACAAAGAGCTTTTGAACATTCTACTGTTGTCATTCCCTTAAATCTCTCTGGTATATTTCCAGTCATCTTTCCTTCGGAATCTATTACATTTTCAATTTCCAGTCCGTGTTTCTTACCAATTTCAAAGTCAACAGGGGAGTGAGCAGGGGTAACCTTTACAGCTCCTGTGCCTAGCTCCATATCTACTTCCTCATCACCAATAACCGGAATTTCTCTACTTGCAATTGGCAAAAGAAGTTTTTTACCAATATATTTACTGTATCTTTCATCTTTAGGATTAACTGCAACGGCAGTATCTCCAAGCATCGTTTCTGGACGAGTAGTAGCAACAGTTATCCCATCTTTCCCGTTTCCAACTACAAATGGATATCTAATATATGCGAAAATTCCTCTTCTTTCTTCATGTTCAGTATCTATATCCGCTAGTGCTGTTTTACAATTAGGACATTGGTTTACAATTCTCTTGTCTCTGTAAACAAGCCCCTCTTCATACATCTTGTAGAAAGTGTCGTAAACAATTTTTGTTAATTTAGGATCTAATGTAAAAAATTCCCTGCTGTAATCTGCTGAAAGACCAATTCTTTTTTCTTGTCTTCTGGCGTTATCTGCATTCTCTATACAGAAATCATAACATCTTTTGTAGAATTCATCTCTGCCAATATCCCACTTACTTTCTCCTTTTGACTCAAGAATTTTTGTAAATGCTGTTTCTGTTTGTATTCCAGCATGATCTTTGCCTGGAACAAGAAGAGTAGGATGGTTTGTCATCCTCATATATCTTGCCAATATGTCATGGTATGAATATCCGCACATATGGCCTAAATGAAGGTTACCATTTGCATTAGGAGGAGGTAGTACAATCGTAAATGGTTTTTTAATATCTCTGCTTTTTTCTTGAAAATACTTCTCTACTACTTCGGGGTTAGCTAGCTTGCTCTCTTCCCACATTTGAAAGATTTTTTCTTCAATATCCTGAGATTCAAACGTTTTTGGAATATCTCTTAACATGTTATTACTCTTACTAATATTGTATTAAAGGCTTTCCCATTATATCACATCCAAATATCTGATATAATGGGCTATATGAAAGAAAATAGTAAAGAATTTCTCAAATTATGTACACTTTCTGGAACAGCAGAAATCGGAAGAAATTGTAATTTTGTAGAATATGGTGATGAAATTGTGATGATAGATGCCGGATATGCATTCCCAGGACACGAGATGTACGGAATCGATTATTTAATTCCCAATGTTAGTTACCTAAAAAAGAATAAAGAAAAAGTTAAGGCCATACTCATAACCCATGGTCATCTTGATCATACTGGTGCACTGAAATGGATACTTCCAGAACTTGGATACCCTCCTGTATATGCTGGAGGATTTGCCAAAGCCCTCATTGAAGTAAAGATGAAGGAGTACAAAATGGAAAACAAGGTCAAAATTATTAGTGTAGACAGAAAATCTACCATAAATATTGGAAGAAATTTCAAAGCTACCTTTATTGGGATTAATCACAGTATTCCAGATGCCTTTTCAATCTTTTTAGAATCTCCAAGAGGAAATATGTTTTTCTCAGGTGATTACAAAATCGATATGTCTCCTGCGAATGAACCTCAAACAGATTATGAGAAATTGAGACAATTAAGAGGGAAAATAGACTTAGCTTTAATGGAAAGTACGAATGCTTCCAACCCTGGCAAAGCACCCTCTGAGACTGAAATATTCCAAAACTTAGGAGAGATAATCTCCCAACAGAAGGGCAGAGTAATTGTGGCAGCTTTTTCTTCTCTAATTACTCGTCTTTACTCTCTTGTAGAGGTTGCCAAAAGAACAAACAGAAAGATAGTTCTCTCGGGAAAGAGTTTAGAACAGTCAATAGATATTGCAAGACAAAAGAATTACATAAAAATAGATGATAATCTCATTGTTAAAGAGAGGAATATGTCAAAATATCCAGACAATGAACTTCTTTTGCTTTGTACTGGAAGTCAAGCTGAGCGGTTTGCTGCTTTAAACAGAATATCTCTCAATGAGCATAAGTTCATAAAGATTAAAAAGGGTGACTTCGTCATAATGTCTTCTTCTGAAATTCCAGAGAATATTAGTAGTATAGAAAAGATGACAGATAGATTAATTGGCTTAGGTGCAGATTTAATTAAAGATAGTATAGAGTTAAAGATTCATTCTACTGGTCATGGAAATCAAGAAGATATGAAGATGATGTACAACCTCATACAACCTAAATATATAATGCCAATACACGGTCCTCTTACATTCAGATATTTCAACAAGCAGAATTTCGTAAGATGGGGAGTTGATGAAAAGAACATTTTTCTTACAGATGATGGGCAGACATGGCTTTTCAATGGTTACTCATGGAGTAGAGGTAAAAAGATAGAATCTAAGCCAATCCTCATTGATGGACTTGGAGTAGGAGATATCGGAGATATTGTACTTAAAGACAGAAAACAGCTTTCTTCGTATGGAATCTTTGCTGTAATTTTAAATATTAGCTCCAAAAACAAAAAAATAATTGGAAGACCAAGATTCATCTCTAGAGGATTCATATATATGAAAGGCTCAAGAGAGCTTCTTCAAGAAATAGAGAACCTTGTAATGGATATTCATAGAGATTGGCTAAACAAATCACAAAGAGAAAAAGTATTTAAAGATGAGGAGCTACGAGAGAAGATAGAGAAGGAGCTTTCCAAACTCATATATAAACGAACAGAAAGAGAACCAATTATCCTAACAGCTATCATTTAAATACCTGCAAATATGTTATACTTTCATATATGCTAGGACTGCCTTTTTTAAAAAATTCATCAAAAAATCTTCTCGATGGTACTACCAATTTAATTGCGTTGGACATAGGTACAGAGCAATTGAAAAGTATCCTCTTCTCGATGGGAGATATTGGAATAGATATAAAAAAAATATCTAGAATCGACCAGCAACAAAATGCAATGAACAAAGGTATCATTACTAATCTAGATACTGTCTTAGATAATTGTCGGCTTTCTATCTCTGAATTAACCTCAAGATTAGCAGATGAAGAATTACCAAAAAATGTAGTAATGGGAATTGCTGGAGAATATATACAGGGTGTTTCTATCATCGTAAATTATCAAAGAGAGGAAAACTACGATAGAGAGGTGACACAGAAAGAACAAAACAAGATAATTGGACAGATTAAAGCCAAGATTGAAACAAATGGAAAAGAAGATCTTGGACAAAGAACAGGTCTGCGAAATGAAGACATAGATATACTTCACATTACACCTACAGGATTGGAAATCGGGGGAATGCCAGTAGATTCCCTGGTCGGGTACAAAGGTAGAGAAGTAAAATTACATTTTTATGCATCCTTTGCACCAAAAACATATACTGAAGCACTAAGAAAGGTTGCTCAAGAACTTGGCCTAGAAGTAATTGGCATTGTCTCACAGCCATTTTCTGTAGCAAGAGCGTTTAGTGGTTCCTCTAATAGAGATTTTTCTGCTATCTTCATAGATATCGGTGGTGGAACAACAGATATAGCTGTAGTTGACAAGGGTAATGTAGTAGAGACCAAGATGTTTGCCTTTGGAGGAAGAACATTCACGAAAGAAATAGCAAAAGTCCTTCAGATAGATACAAGGCATGCGGAACAAAGAAAGATTAAATATGCAGAAAAAGAATTAACAAGAGAACTTTCAAATACAATTCAAAAAATTGTATACCCTGTTTCAAAACTTTGGATGAAGACATTAAAAACAGCTCTTGCCTCTTGTGATGATATAGATTCCTTCCCTCCACAGATATATCTATGTGGTGGTGGTGCTCTTTTACCCGAAATGAAAGGAGCTATGCTAGAGTTCCCATGGAAAAAATATTTGCCATTTACCGTTGTTCCAAGGATTGAATTTTTCAAACCAGATAGATTGGACAAAATAGTAGATAATAGTGGGGAATTGAAGCATGTTTTCGACATTACCCCTGCTTCCCTTACGAAGTTTGCATATGATTTAGAAATAAGTAAGAATAGGAATATAAAGATATAATGGATGAAATAAAGAAAAATACAAAATTAGTAATTGGAAGAGATGACGAATTAACAGATGTCGTTACTGGAATTCTTGAGGCTGAAACTGAAAGAGTCATACTTACCTTCGCAGACGAAAGTGATCTACTCATAAGTCCAATCAATCTTTCTGTTCTCCAAGAGACCGCAGATGAGGCAGAAAAAGTTCTTGTAGCACAAATAATTAAAAATCCAACTGGTCTAAGAAATTCCTCCATTGCCGGATTAACCACAACAGATTCTCCCAATAATCCTACAGAGGAAATGTGGATAGAAGCTGAGGAGAAGAAAATAGCTAGACTTGCTCCAAAGCCAAAAGATAAGCCTCTTGAGAAAAAAGAGGATTTACCCGAAGAGAAAAGTGCATCTACATTTGAGAAAAAAATAAACGATGCAATACAAAGAAGTAGGGAAGGAATTGCTACAAAAGCAGTTGAGAAAAATGTTCAGAAAGAGGGAGTGTTTCTTGCTTTAGATGAAGATTTACCTACAGAAGCACCAGAGAATATAGAAGATGTCCCAATTAAATTTGAAGATTTCCCAGAAGAGACTATCACTCCAAAACCGCTCTTAAAGAAAGGTTTCAAATTACCAACTGTAAACTTCAAAGCTTTTTGGCCATTCAAGAAAGGTACTGGAATATCTACGCCTACTGGTATTAAAAAATATCTTCCAATCGGTATCCTATCCCTTATCTTAGTCACAATCCTCGCCGCAATCATATATATACAGACTGTTCCTTTTGTTAAGGTTGCAGTATATGTGGAATCCAAGGAGGTAAGCATAGAGAAAATCTTTGTAGGAGATGAAAATATTAAACAGATAGATTTTGACAATTTAAAAATTCCAATAAAGGTTGAGTCAGTAGAAAAAGACAGATCCTCTACCATAAAAGCTACAGGTAAAGCATACACAGGAGAAAAAGCTACGGGAAAAGTACAGCTTGTAGGTACGACTTCGTGTACACAAGCAATTGCCTTGCCTGCAGGACAGATTCTTTTATCTTCGGAAAAAGTATTTACTCTAGATAGTGCAACAACGGTTCCTTGTCCTGGATATATAGAAGCCAGTGTACATGCAAGAGATTTCGGAACAGAGTACAATCTTAAAGCTAATTCAAGTTTTGTAGTGCAAGGCCATTTAGATACAGAACTTTTTGGTTACAATCCAAGTGCACTTACTGGAGGAACCAAACAGGAATATACAGTACTTTCTCAAAGCGATGTCGATTCTGGAACTGAAACTTTAAAGAGTGAGGCAGGGCTAGAAGCTGAAAATGAATTGAGGGATGCTTCAAATGAGTGGAGCATAATCGAGGATTCAATCAAGAGTGAAGTTGTAAAAGATAGTATAAAAACTAGTGTTGCAGTTGGTGCAGCAGGTAGCGATGTAGACCTTTCGTTAAAGATTAAAAGCTCTGCTACATACTACTTAACAGAGGGTTTTGACGAAGGGATTTCTGACTTGCTGACAAAAGAAGCTCTGGAGAAGAATTTGTTTGAAAGTGACAGTAATCTAGAGCTTGGTTTAAGCGATAGTATAGAGAAGACAATCTCTGTGGTAGAAGATAGTAAAAATGGTGTTAAGATTAAGTTGGTAGCAAAAGGAAATGTAAGTCCTAAGGTAAACAAGGAAGAAATAATAAATACACTCAAGGAGATGAAGTGGGAAGAGGGATTAGAATATCTTCAAACATTACATTTCTCTGACAAAAGGATATCTGCTAGTTTCTTCCCAAAAAATATTCTCTCCAAATATCCTTACTTTCCTAAGAGACGGGGAGGAATAATTGTTGAGATATACAATATATAAAGCCTTTATTTTGCCATTATTTCCTGATAGAATTGCGTTGTTATATGTACCTGTAGCTCAATAGGATAGAGCAATTGCCTTCTAAGCAGTAGGTTGTCGGTTCGAGTCCGGCCAGGTACGCCATAAGGAGAGATGCCTGAGTGGTCGAAAGGACACGCTTGGAGAGCGTGCGTATGAGAAATCATACCATGGGTTCGAATCCCATTCTCTCCGCCAGAACACAAACACGCCATAACAAAAAACAAACCCATGGGAGATATTAGAAAAGAAGTAAAAGCAATAAAAACAAAAGCATAATCCCCTGTGGAAGAGAAAAGGTGTAGTGATCAAAAGATATCAAAACAAAAATACATACCAATACCAACACACCAAACAGTGTAATCTTTACAATATTCTTTCTACATACATCTACCAACAACCACATATACAATCCAAAACCAATTAATCCCAATTCTGAGAAAATTAACAAAAAGAAATTGTGTACCGGTTGAAGAAGCAAAACATTATTTACACTCCTTGGAACATCCCCCTCCATTCCTTTTACAAAATTACCAATACCAATTCCCGACAACCAATTTTCCTTAATAACCCTTAGGCTAGATCTCACTAACTTTACCCTGTCCTCCCAACTTGTATCTCCAGAAGAGAAAAGATTAACAAATCTCTCGAAAAAAAGTGGAAGTGAAAAAACAAACAACTTACCCTTAATAATCTTTGCTCCAAAATAGACAATTAGGACTAGAACTGCTAGCAATATGGATACCCTTGAGAATGTAAAAAGTAGAGAAGTGAAAGATAAAAGAAGCAAAATATATGGAAGAATTTTAAACCTCCCTTTTTCATGATTAATAAATGTAAGCGCAAGTAATATATTGAAGAGTAAATACCCGGCCAAGAGATTTGGATGAGGAAAAGTTCCATATACTCTCAAAAATACCTCACCTCCCAAGGTTACAAAGCTAGAACCTTGCATACCACTTACTACTTGAGATTCTCCTAAGAAACCAAGCCCGAGAGAACTTCCTCCTGTAAATTGTAATATCCCAATAATTCCTTGTATTAAAACAGATATTACAGAAACCACAAGCAACGGTTCTAAATATTTCTTCTTTCCTTCTTTAAAGAATTCAAGAAGGGAAAGAAAACCCAATATATAGAGAATTAATCTGGCAGAGTTTAAGAAAGACAGAGGGTCATTTAATAGAACATTCTGAAGCCAAAGGAAAACAACAAACAATGGAAGAACAATCCCATATCTTTTAAATATATCTACAAACCATTGCCATCCATTATGTAGTAAAGAAGCTAATAAGAGCAGGACAACCCCTAAATCAAGAATTGAAAGAGTAGGGACAAGATAGTTAACATACACACCCTCTACATATGGACTATACAGTAGTATATCGTTACCAAATATTTGAACACTCTGTGGAATCTGGAAGGTTATGTTAAATGGTAGAATAATTAATATATACAGGAAAGAGGAAAGAAATATGTTTTTGCTAAAGAAATAGAAACAGAAGAGTAAAATAAGTGAAGAAAGAATTGTAATTAATCGCAGGGGATTCTCACTACAAAAGAATAAAGATAACAAAATACCAAAAAGGATTACAATACCAAGAAAAATATAATCTTTTGAAATCTTCTTCATTATTCGATTGTATCAACAATCGCTATTCTTTTATAGGAACGATAACAATATGCCTATCTCTGTCCTCTCCTCTGCTCTCTGTCTTAATATCCTTGAATTTATCCAATGTTAAATGAACAACTCTTCTGTCGGAAGGTTTCATCGGTGGAAGCTCTATCTCTTCTCCGAGGAGTCTAGCATCATCCGCTTTCTGTAGTGCCATCTGCTCAAGACTCTCATCTTTTGCTTTTCTGTAATCACCAACATCTACAAAAACTCTGAAATCTGTTCCCTCGTCCAACTGTCTCCCAATTATCACTTGTAAAATGAATTGCAAAGAGTCCATATGCCTTCCTCTGTTACCTATCAGATATCCTAGATCCTGACCCTCAAAAGATATCTTGATATATTTAACTCCCGTATCACTATCTTCTATCTGACAATCTCTCTCGCAATCTACCTCGAGAAGCTTACATAGTTTATCTACTTCCTTATTTACTAATTTAACAATATCTTTATCTTTCATAAGATAAATATAATAATTTAATTTCAAAATAGAGTGGGGCTATTCTATCTTCTCTTCTTTGCTTTATCAATCATCCTTGTAAAAAGATTCTGGACTCCTGCCTTTGTTTTGTCAAAATCTAGGATGAAATACTGTACTATTAACATAACAGACTGAACTGTCCAGTAAAGACTCAACGCGGCAGGGTAGGAGATCGCGAAGAATATTGTCATAGCAGGAAGTAGGAAGTTCATAGATTTAGTCATTTGCTTTTGCATACCCTCCATTGATGGGACATCTCCTTTTTTACTTTTTTGTGGAGTTGGAGCAGTGATCCCATTTGGATTCTGAATCGCTTGTGTAAATTTGCTGGTGAAAAACTGAGAAATACCAACGAGAGCTACAAGTATTATGTAGTAGATAGAATGTATGGATGTTAAGCCATATTGATTTGAGATTCCATATTTGGAAATTATAGCCATAGCTTCTCTTGAGATTGTTCCATCTTTAAATAATTCTATAATCTGCAATGGACTATACTTCATAAATTCTGAAATCTGGTTTAACTGCTCCCCGTCAACATTTCCATTCAATTGTCTTGCCAAATCCCAGACAAGAAACTTAGTACTAATGAATACATCACCTGTACCAAATGCCCACTCCTTTACAAATGGATATAATCCTTCAAATGTATTATTTGTGACAGCTCTTAAAACCGCAACCAAAATGGAAAGTATTATTAACTGAGGGATAAAGCTCACGAGACAACCCAAAGGGTTGTAACCAACTTTTTTGTAAAGTTTAACCTGCTCTTGAGAAAGCTTTTCTTTGTTATTTGCATACTTCTTTTGTAATTCTTCAAGCTGAGGCTTCAAAGATGACATCTTCTTTGTCATGTTTGCCTGACTTTTTGTAAAAGGAATAAGGATTAATCTTAGAATAATTGCTATCGCTATAATTGCCCAACCAAGGTTATCCCCAAATAAATGGTAGAAAGAAACCATAAGGTTTAGGATCGGGTAATAAAGTACTGTGTTCCAAATTGTTGTAAACATTTTTCCAGTTGGCTAAAGTAACTTCCGATTATATACAAATATTCATATATTTGCGAATAGGTAATTAAGGGACTGGATCTGGCCCAATCTCCTTAGTCCAAGGATTACACCTTAAAACTCTTTTTATAGCTAAAATACTCCCCTTTATAACCCCATATTTTTCTACTGCCTCATAACCATACTCTGAACAAGTAGGGATAAACTTACAGTACCTAGTATTTGGAAACAGCATTCCTAAAAGACCATGGTCTAAAGAAAACAGAGCCTGATAGATCTTTATCAAAAATAAAACTCCTCGTTTAATCATTTAATATCCCTTTCAACTGATTTTGTAATTCCTTTTTCAAAACATCTTTACTGTCACAAAATTCAAAAGCAACATACTGAAAAATATAACCACAATTATCTAACTCCATTTCCTTTATACTCTCTGCTACTGCTACTCTAAGAATTCTTGTAAATCTATGCCTTTGAACGGCACCACCAATTTTTTTACTTACCACAAACCCAAACTGTGGGGTAGAACTGTTCTCTATCTTTAACGCAATTAACATCCCATATTTACCACGAATTTTCTTACCATTTTTATATACAATTGGAAATTGGTTTACAGGTAACCTGTATTTTTTATTAAGCATATTACTATCTTATACTTTTTGTTGGCTTTTTTCTCAAGAGGCTATACTCTTCGCTTGCAGAAAGTTTTACTCTTCCTTTCGTTCTTCTTCTTTTCAAAACATCTTTTCCAGCTTTAGTACTGTTTCTTTCCATGAAGCCGAATTTTCTGATTCTTTTTAAGTTTTTTGGCTGATATGTTCTTTTCATATATTATCATCAATAGTTAATGTCGGGGTAATTATATAGTAAGCATACCTCTTTGGCAAATACACAGAGACCTGAATATACTCTAGTAATTTTAGAGCCGTTTGAGAAAAATACAAACCCTTGTCTTTGCTACATTTCTGCGAGACTTAAACAAAGATATCCACATTGTTTTGAAATTCAATATAATGGAAAAAGTCCCAATCGATCGGACACTGCCCTCAAAACTGCCTAAATATTTTAAAACCTTTTTAAATGGAGAAAGCAGACTTTGCGGAGCATGTAGAAAAATTACCAAAACCAGAGATTCTCAACTCACATGCACAAAATACCCAGATTGACCCAGATGAGCTTTGGAAAAGTGCTAAAGAAAATCTGCGCTTAATCATAGGTCCAAAAGTCTTCGGAGGTATTTTCGGTGGTTGTTATATAGAAAATATTCAAAATGGCTTGGTACAAATATCATGCGATGCATCATACAAACGAGAAAAGATTCTAAGAGATTACAAAACCACATTAAAAAAAGCTTTACTTAAATCTTCTGGAAGAAATTTCGAGATAGAGATTAATCTTCGAGAGCAGGATACATTACAAAAGGAGAAATACCTGTACCATGATCCTACTCAGAAAGAGGATATCTCTCTGGATCTTTTCTCTTCTGCAGAGAAAGAACAGAAGCAAAAAGAAAACGCTCTTAAAAATGCACAACTTAATCCCAAATATCTTTTCTCTAACTTCATAGTTGGTCCAAACAACAGACTCGCAGAGGCAATCGCGGAAGCAGTTGTCGAAGATTTGGGTAATGCATACAATCCAGTCTTTTACTACGGTGATACTGGAGTAGGAAAGACACATCTAATGCAGGCAATAGGCAACGAAGTATTGAATAGAGATGCAAGCAAGAAAGTGGTATATATCTCCATAGAGCAATTTCTTAATGAAATGGTTGAAGCCATTAGAACAAAAAGAAACGAAGATTTCAGAAACAAATACAGAGCTGTGGACTTGCTAATGATTGATGATGTTCAGTTTGTAGAGACATATCCAAGAACTCAAGAAGAACTTTTCCATACCTTTAATACCCTTTACCAAGCAAACAAACAGATTATACTTGCCTCAGACAGACCCCCAAAAGAAATCAAGAACATTACGGACAGACTCAGGTCTCGTTTTCAAGGAGGAATGGTTGCAGATATCCAAGCTCCAGATTATGAAACAAGAATGGCAATACTTAAACAGTACCTTCTTGAAAAGAATAGTTCTGTAGAAGTTCCCGAAGAATTTATGCAGATGATTGCCAAAAACATTGACAAAAATGTCCGTGAGTTGGAGGGTTCTCTAACAAAGGTTCTCTCGTTAATTAAACTAGGAATGAATCCAACAGAAGAGGATATTGCAAAGCTTCTACAAATTGACTTAGAAAGCAAAAGAAAAAAAATTACTCCCATGAAAGTCATAAAAGCTGTTTCAGATGTATTTGATGTTAAAATCTCTGAGATTAAAGGGGACAGAAGAACGGCATATATCGCTCAGTGCAGACAGATCGTGATGTACATACTTCGAAACGAACTTTCTATGCCACTCGAAAGAGTAGCAAAAGAAGTAAACCGAAATGACCATACCACAGTACTACACGCATGTGAGAAGATAGACTTGCTCAAAAAGAAAGACCCAAAGTTCAACGAGAGATTAAATGAATGCTACAAAATCATAAGAGATTAGTGTGGACAAATCGGTGGATAACTATCTGTATTCTCCGGATAACTAACCCTCTTTTCCACAGTTAAGAAATCCTTTCTACATAATAATCTCTTTTTCTACCGACATTTCTTAAGGGTATAGATAACCACACAGTTGTTGAGTTTGTTAAAATTATCCCCTAAATTAATCCACACCAGAAAACACACCTAAAACAAATAATCTTTACTCCTTAAAGCATATCTTTGAATTCAAATATCCACATACCAAATACACACTGAAAGATTGTTTTGCAAAAGCATTTGGAGCAGTTATCTACATATCCATACTCTCTACTAATACAGCTACTAAATATATTAATAAATAAAATATAGAACAGGGTTACAACGCTACAAGAAAATTCTCCTTAAGAGAAAAAAATGATACAATATACAGAAGCAAAACTGTCCCATACTTAATCTTTTTACATATATAAATATGCAGTTTTCTTGTAACCAAGATACGTTTTCTAAATATATAAACATAGTAAGTAGAATAGTAAACAATAAACCCGGTTTACCAATTCTTAACAATGTTGCTTTTGAAACAGTCAAAGGCAAGTTACTAATGAAGACTACAGATTTAGAACTAAGTGTTAGCACATGGATAGGCTCAGATGTTAAATCTGAAGGGAAGATAACTGTGCCTGCGAAACAATTGGCTGAATTTGTAAATTCAATATCTGAAGAAAAGATTGACTTCGAAGTAGAGAAACAAAGCTTTAATATTTCAACAACTAACAACTCTGCAAATTTCAATACAATGCCTTTTGACGATTTTCCTTCAATTCCAGAGATAAAGGATGAGAAAGATTACTTTGTAAGAATAAACAAAGGAGATTTTGCTAATGCAATAAATAGAGTGGCCTTTGCTGCAGCTACCGATGATATTAAACCTGTGCTTACAGGTATCAAAATGGAGATTGAAGGAGATAGTGTCTCCTTTGTAGCAACAGATGGGCTAAGACTTTCTAGACAGATTGTAAAAATTGAGAAATCTGGTAAACAGAAGAGCTTATTAATTCCTGTTAGAGCATTTGAGGAGATATCGCATATTGTTTCTGAACTAGACAGTGAAGATGAATGGGTTAAGGTTTATGTAATAGAAGACAGAAATCAAGTACTTTTTAAATTTTCAGATGTAGAGCTATCTTCTAGATTAATAGACGGAGAATTTCCTGAGTACAAGCAGATTATTCCAACAGGTTTTAAAACGCAGTGCGAAATTAACAGAATGGACTTTCTTAATTCACTAAAAGTTATTAATATCATTGCAAGATCTGTTTTAGGAAACAAAATGATTTTAGATATTGCAAAAGAAGGGATTTCTCTTTCCGCTACGCAATCTGATTTGGGGCAAAATCAAAGTAGATTCGACTGTAAGGTGGAAGGGGAAGAATTAAAGATTGCTTTTAGTGCCAAATTCCTTGCCGATATTCTTAATCATATTGATTCAGAAGATATTATATTTGAATGCTCAGAACCAGTTAGACCAGGAGTATTCAAAATTAAAGGAGACGAGAACTTTGTGCATCTAGTTATGCCTATGATGCTTTAGGCTTCTTGTCTTTAACCTGATACCCAATACCGTGTACTGTTCCAATTAGGCTTTTATCTTGGAGTTTCTCTCTTAACCTTTTAATATGCACATCTACAGTATTTGAACCTACATACTGTCTGTAATCCCACACATGGTCGAGTAACTCACATCTTGAAACGGTTCTGTTCTTGTTCCTAACCAAATATTCAAAAAGTTCGAACTCCTTCTTTCTCAAATTAATTTCCTTTTCATCTTTCAAAACAGATTTTCCCTTTGTATCAAGAACATAACTACCAATATATATACTTTCATCAAGATAGCTCTTCGGTCTTCGAATAAGAGACTGAATTCTAGCTAATACCTCTTGCATAGGGAAAGGGTAGGTTAGCACATCATCACCACCTTTGTTTAGAAATTCAACCTTTTCAACCCAGCTACCTTTGTTACACACACCAAGAATTTTAGTATTTGGACTATATTTTCTTATATATGCCAATATTTCATAAGAGATTCCTTTTTCCAGATTAATATTTAGTATTACAAAGTCAAAGATATTTCCTTTAACGAGGTTCTTATTTATGAAGGAAGAAGAATCTATTGATGTATTATATCCATAGGAATCCAGAGTTTTTTGAAGAAGATGGGCAAGAGTATTGGAATTCTCTATAATTAATATATTCATAATGAAAGTTATTTAATTTAAGTGACTCTCATAATATTTACTAAGAAGTAATTATTTTAGTCCTAGAGAATAACAACGATGAAATATGTTTTTAGTTTAGTAAGTGTAATTATCGTATCTGTTGGTTTTTTGTTTTTTCTTTTTAATAATCCCTACTTTGTCCCTACCAATGGAGTGGGAGAGATCGAGTGGTTAAACATCTTTGTATTACTATTTCTTCTTGTCATAGCTGTCTTCTGCGCTATCTCTTTGGCAGTTTTCGGCACAATGACATTACTAAGGAAGGATTTAAAAAGAAGGAGGAGAATATTTATAGCTTCAAAAGTAGCTCTGTTTTTCAGTCTAGGGCTACTTCTTGTTTTTCTTTTGAATTTCTTTCATGTACTAGATTGGATTTGGGGGGTATCTATACTTCTAGTTGTGTTAGTAGCCTCCTTTGTTATATGATTTCTGTATGGTAAAGAAAGAAAATAACAAATTTCAAGATGAATTAGAACAACTTTCACAGATAATCTCCGGGGAAGTAGGGCTAAGGAAAAGAGAGGAAAGTATCAAAAAAGCAAAAGAGGAAGCAGTAGAAAACCAGAAAAACATTAGAAGAAAGAATATAGTAAAAGGGAAAACCAAGTTAGAGCAAGATCCTATCTTTGAAGATGAAAAACCAGTTGTTCAGAATATTAAGCTTTTTGAATGGGAAGCACCAGATAGGTATGAATTCAAATTTAGCAGCAAGCCTTTCTTAATAATTGTAATACTTTCACTTTTTTTCATACTTCTTTTAGCTATCTTACGAAAATACTTCCTAATGGGTTCTATAATAGCACTTCTTTTTGTAATATATGTTTTGGGAACTACCAAGCCACAGATAGTGAAGCACAAGATAACAGCAAGGGGTTTTGATACAGGTGGGAAGCTTTACGAGTGGTATCTTTTAAAAAATTTCTACTTTACTAAGAAAGGTGATCAGTTGATGTTATTGGTTGAAACTAGTCTGAGATTTCCTGCTATGTTAATATTTTTGGTAGACGAAAAAGACAAGGAAGCTATCTTTGTTTTATTACAAGATAAACTTTTATACAAAGATATTAGAAAACAGGGTAGTTTAGAGAAAATAAATTACGGGGAGTATATCCCATTAGAAAAGATTTAGGAGGGATGCCTGAGTGGTCGAAAGGGGAGCTCTCGAAAAGCTCTGTCTCGCTTGCGGGACCGGGGGTTCGAATCCCTCTCCCTCCGTTGGTTAGTTATCCATAGAGATGATTAATATGTGGACAAGTGCCCGAGAGGGCATTTTTTTGTTTCTGTATCAGTATTTTTAGAGATATGGAATACTATATAAAATGATTATCGGACTATGGGGGCGGGTGTTATGCGGATATTTATGTTATACTTGTTTTATATAATTTGATATTTATGTATATATGGAAGCCTTTCTTGGAATATTAACTCTTGGTTTCGCTTGGTTTTGGATTTTAGTAATACTTCTCTATCTTTGTAGTATAGCTTTCTCAATTTGGATGCTAATTGACTGTATCAGGAGGGAAGAAAGTAACTTCAAGGACAAGACTCTTTGGACCGTACTTTTGGCAGTTGGTCTTTTTCTTGGATATAGCTTAATAATATCTGTTGTATATTACTTTGTTGTAAAAAGAGAATTAGATAAATAGATATTCTTTGTTTACTTTAGTATCATACATTTATGAATGCCCCAAATTCAGGTTTAAATTTTCTTCCAAAAGAAGAAGAACAAGTTAAAAAAGGCTTCTCTGTGCTAGACTTTCTCGTTATCTTATGTGCTTTGTTTGTTATTGCATTCCTAGGATATCTAATAATTAACCCCCAAAAAGAGGGCGCCGAGAATAGAAATGTTGTAAGAAATGCAGATGTGTCATTAATTCTCTCTGCTGTTGCGTCATATACAAAAAAGACTGGAGAAATCCCTGATGTTATTCCCATTGGGGAGGAATGTGTAAAGTTAGGAAATGAAATATGCAAGATGGGGCCTTATGATTGTGTAGGTATGGTAGATCTTTCTGTTTTGAATAGTAAAGATGAAGGAGAGGAAATTGTAGCTTCTATACCTTCCGATCCTACAAACAAATCTACAAATGGGACGGGATATTATATTACCCAGGACGGTAGCGGTACTGTTACAGTGTGCGCTCCTTATGCAGAGAGGGGAGAGCTGATATCTTTTGAAAAATATCTGTATTAATAATATATTATATTATGAAGCCAAAGAGATTAAAGGAAGAACATATTGATATGCAGTTTCTTGCCCTCTTGATTGCTGTCCTTGCTTTTCTTATCTTCGCACTTTTCATTGGGGATATTATTTGGATTAAGGATTTCCAGTATTTCATCTCCTTTCTCTCAGGTATTATGGCTCTGTTTATAGGGACACTTGCTCTTCTAAGATACTACACAAAGAAGACTAATCTAAACTTTCTGTTTCTTGGAGGTGGTTTTGTAGGTGTTGGACTTATTGAAATTTTACAAATTATGCTAGAGGTAGAGGATTTCCAGAAACTTTTTACATTTACAGAGAGTGGTAGCTATCCTCTCTCTAGTGCTTTAGCGAAAGCTTTTCTAGCCACTCTTTTCTTGATTAGTTGGTTTGTTATCAGAAAAAGAAAGGGTAGGGGAAGAAAAAGGGAACTTCAGTTAATGGGTGTTGTTTGTCTTACATTTATTCTTTTTGTCGCGACATTCATAATTTTGCTTCTCCGCGGAGTAGAGGTAGATAGCTTTACTGTTGTACTCATAGGGCTTTTCTCTCTTCTTCTTTACATTCTTTCTTTGTTGGGATATTTGTTTAATAAAGGGTGGTTGTATGACGATTTTCATTATTGGATAATTTTTACTTTATCCTTTCTTATTTTATCTCAAATATTCTATCTTCCATTTTTAAATATCGAATATATCCACATGATAAATCTCTCCACATGGGCGCATTTCATAGCCTATGTTGGTATGTTAGTTGGTTTCCTTAATAGCATATACATGATGTACCAGAAGGAGAAAGAGATACAGCAAGAGTTAGAGGAGAAAAATCTTCTTTTAGACGAAACAAAAGCAAAGGTCGAAGAAGCATATCTTACTCTTCGCAAAGAGAAATGGGAGTTAGTGAACAAGAAAGGAGGGCTCGGAAGTATCCTTAAGGAAATTTCCAAGAAATAGTATGGAGATATTTTCACCAAAATTAAAAAAATACCAAAGGAAGTTTGGTTATTCTTATGCTTTGGGAACATATCCAACTATAGATTTACTGAAATATAAAAGTGGGAGTGTACTGAAAGTGCTTTTGAATTCGCATCACGATGGTAGTGAGGGTGTGCAAGAGGTTCAGAGGCTCTGTAGAGAGTTGGGGATTAAAATAGAGGAACAAGACAGGGCAATAGAGAGGATTGCTTTTAAGGAGAATACATACACTGTAGGGGTGTTTAAAAAGTATGTGTGTGAATTAGAAAAGGGAAAGAATCATTTGGTTTTGGTAGAACCAAGGAATATGGGAAACCTGGGGACAATAATTCGTACAATGTTAGGGTTTAATGTAAGGGATTTGGCTATTATTAGGCCTGCTGCTGATATTTTTAATCCAAAGGTTGTAAGGTCAACAATGGGGGCAATATTCCAGATTAATTTTAAATATTACGATACTTTAGAATCATATATTAAAGAGTTTGGTAATCATCATATATATACCTTTATGCTCAATGGAGCAAAGGATATTAGAGAGGTAGAGTTTGAAGAGCCTTTTAGTATGATTCAGGGTAATGAGAGTAGGGGCTTACCAGAGAGTGTTAAGAATTTAGGTGAGAGTGTGTATATCCCTCAATCCAAGGATATAGATTCACTAAATCTTTCTGTTGCTACAGCTATTGGTCTATGGGAAAGTAGTAAAAAATGATATAATGAGAGCAGGAATAATACATTCCTATGCTCTTTTTCAATATGGGGACGTAAGGCTTTCGACAGGAGTTTGCGTCTAGTGGTCACAAACTGAGGGTTGTCTCATAAATCAACACACAAGGATAAGTGTAAAAAATAATCTTGTCGCCTTTGCAGATGGTTTTACAGCAAGACTAAGAGCTGCTTTTGCAACTCCAGTTTATGCGTTTAACTTTGCATAAGGTTTAGCTATTAGTTTAGCTAATGTCTTTTATTTCTACTCCTGATTAGGAATCTAAGACAGTCGTTATCAGGATATGTCAGTACTGCTTTGTCGGTAGAGTAGTATATGATGAATATAATTACTGAGTAGTTAAATCTTTTCGTTAATCCTTTTAGATTTGACTAACTATACAGGGTTAACTATGTTTGTACATGATACTAGACAATACTTATGGACGTGGGTTCAATTCCCACCGTCTCCACCA
>JAKPKF010000095.1 GCA_029553845.1 bacterium
TTAGATACTACTGGATTGGAATTTCAAATATTTGCTAAAGCGGGTACGTCTGAAGCACCAATGACTACTGCAACTGACCCATCAACTAATACTGCTTGTACTACAGCAATAGTAGATACATATTCTGGAATAGTAATAACCACTACGACTACAGGAAATTCTCAAACTATGCAAAGCCCTACAGATACAAGGGCTGGTAAAGTATTTACAGTAGTGAATAATGATACTTCAACTAACAATGTACCTATAGTTGCAAATTCAGTTACATTTACTATTACACCTGGTGAAGCACAATCTTTTATATGGGATGGAAGTGCTTGGGGACCTATTGATATTGGGATTACAGCTATACCAGTTCCAGTTACTCAAGGTGGTACTGGAGTATCAGTATCAGGTACAACAAGCCAGATACCAGTTGGTGGTGGAACAACTTCACCTATAGTTTGGACTGAAGCTACAGGAACAGGCTCACCTGTAAGAGCGACAAGTCCTACCATATCATCACCTACAATTTCTGGTCATCCTACTGTAGAAGGTGTAACTTCAACTGGTGCTACAGGAACAGGAAAACTTGTATTCGATACAAGTCCTACTATTACTACTCCTGTTGTTACATACCAAGAAAATGTAAAAGCATCTTCAGCATCTTTATCAGCGGCAGAAGTTGAAGGTTCATCTATTAATAATTATGGTCAAACTGCAAATATGGATTTAACATTACCAGCTGCCGTTGCTGGAATGAAGTTTGAAGTGTTGTTAGGTACTGGTGGAAATAATTTAACACCAACACAGCCTAATACAGGTAAAACAATCAGATTCGAACCTAATAGCACTAATGCTATATATCTAAATGGTGTGAGTTTAGGATGGGGTATAAATGTCGGAACTCCAGCTGCCACTAAAGGTGACAGAATAGTTTTCCAGACATTCAAATCTGGTGCTTCATCATACGACTGGGCTGTATCTGACAGTGGACTCAACTGGGATATTGCAGTGGGAGCTTGGTCTACTACGAGCGGGTTGAATGTAGCAAGACATTATTTAGCAGGTTGTGGTAATGTTAATAACGCCCTTAGCTTTGGTGGAGGTAATGGTTCTTATTTAGCTACCACAGAAATCTGGTCAGGAAGCTCATGGACTACTACATCTAATATGAATGTAGCAAGATATTATTTAGCAGGCTGTGGTAATACTAATAATGCCCTTAGCTTTGGTGGAGTTAATGGTTCTGTTTTATCTACCACAGAAAAATGGTCAGGAAGCTCTTGGGCTACTACATCAAATATGAATGTAGCAAGAAGTGGTGTAGCAAGCTGTGGTAATGTCAATAACGCCCTTAGCTTTGGTGGAGGTAATGGTTCTAATTTATCTACCACAGAAAAATGGATGAAGAAATGATAAAAGAATTTAACTTCTGGATAAACAACATTCTCGTTTCTGAAACATTATCAGAAAAGATTTTTATCTATTTGCCTGAATGTGGACTGGGAGACAAGATTACTTGTTTCCCAGCA
>JAKPKF010000199.1 GCA_029553845.1 bacterium
GGGAACCAATTATTTGGGTTAAAAGTCTCATCATCCTTCCAGTGATCGGCATTATTTGCAATAAAGATAAAACACATGTTTATAGACCTGCGCCAAAACATATCAGTTTTATACTTCTTAATTGCGATTTTGAATGCTCCATCAATCCATGGTTTAGACCGTACTCGCTTGTCATTTGCTTTCCACCAACGGTGTAACCCTTCAAGGATAGCAGAGTGTTCCTGATCAACGTTTTTAACTTTCTTCAACTTGTCCACATTGGCTACCAAGAATGAGACCATACCACCAATTCGCTCAAAGTAGGCTGAGTCATTACGATAAACAGCAATTATCATTTGGCCACCTTTAGTTCCAGTAGCAATGTTACGTTCTTCTTTGGCCTTGTCCATATAGACACCTTGAAGATACTTTGGTGCCATTTGTTTCCAATTATTGAACATGGCCATGAGGAATTCTTCACCCTTCACCATACCACCATCACCAGGTTCACAAGTAGCCCATGCTGGATTAACTGGTAAGTCTGCCATTCGATCTAAAAGTGTACCATCTGTATCCTCAACTATCTTACGAATATGGTCCTTCGTCGTGATGTGGAATAGGAATGACTCCTCGGTATTCCATCTACCATCAGTGAATTTGATAAAACTCACCACCCATATAAACTTGATGCATTGGTTTATATGTTAGTTGGAGGATCTATATATAAGTTTGTAATATATTTATTGAAAAATAGTATAATTAGTAATGCCTACTCGTATGTTACGTTATACTTGTCAAATACTCGATCTAACTTCATAAGCATGACCTGTTCTATTTCACTCTCATCCAATTGATACATCTGTTTTATTTGTTCCAATAATAAATATACATCTGCTATTTCTTCTGTTATCTCAACATTGGTAAGTTTATACCCATTCTCATAATTGAGTATTGCTTTATTTAATTCTCCAACCTCTTCGCCAAGTTTAACCACCTGATGGAGTTTACCAAAGTGATTAATAACTTTACGAAGTTTATCTACAACCGATGGATACATCGTACAGTATGCAATTATCATTAATAATCCATTAAATTATGTATAATTAAATCTTCAAACACCATTTCAACAGGTATCTCATTATGGTTGGATACCCTCTTTGCATGTTCATAAAGCGAGAAAAGATCTTCACGATACTCCTTGGTATGATACTCGTATAATGCCATTGTAAGGGATTCCTCCAAAAGGCGATGATATATTGTGTTCATTACTTTATATATGTATAGTGTTTAAGTGTAGTTTTATATAATTTCCAACACTTTTAATAGTAGAGCACCAATGGCACTTAAAATAGTGAGCACAACTGTAACTATCTTTGCTTTTGTTGAATTGAGTATCCCAGTCGTTATTTGGATCTCTTTTATCTGATCGCATTGTTCTTCATCCAATTCTTTGATCTCATCCTTGAATGTAGCCATATCATTGCGCAGAACTGCCATTTCAGTTCGATTAAGCATGATGTCAGAACGTGTATCATTCAGTTCTTTGCGTAATGCACAGATATCGGAATGTAACTTATCACTTTCACGTTTTGCGTTTTCATCCACTCCACGGATGGTTTCACTTACCATGTCAATAAGGTCTTTCCAAGACGGTGCATCACTACTCATACTACCTCACGAGCCACATGATAAAAGACTTCCTTACCATTCCATAAGCCCTTAACAACTCTGCTATCTACACGTACCACTTCGCCTTCACGAGTAACTAACTTGGTCATACAATGGTGTCTCTCATCACGGATCATCTCTGCAAGCACTTGTATAATACTTGAGCATTCACCAACTTCATGCACTATAGTAATTGGTTGTCCAACTAAGTTACCATTAGGGTATCCAAGTCTATGTCTAACCGCATCATTAATTGCAAGTATACTACCTTCAAGACCCACAACAAATATCATATCAGTCATTTTATTAAAAAGAGTTCGGAAGTTTTCACGTTCAATATCTAATTGCTGTTGAAAAGTTTTCAATGATTGCATTGATGCTAAAAGTGAATCATTTGATGCCCGAAGTTCCTCAATGTGAACCTCAAGATCGAAGTTTTTGGTTTCTAACTCCTGTTCAATTTCAAAGCGATGTAAAACGTGTCCAAGATGTTTTCCAAGAGTTCTTAATATATCACATTCTTCAGAAGTAATATCAATATTGTTGAAGGCCCCAATATTTATACAGCCCTTCACTTTATTATTGTATAGAACAGGCACTGATATTAATGACTTGATGCCACCAAGCATACTAGATGTTTCAGGATACAACTGATCATAGTTAATTAAATATAATGGTTTGCCAAACTGGAATAATTCTCGAAGTTCGGGTCGCTTAATACATATCTGGTTAAGGGTCTCAATTGCATGGGGAGGAATAAACTTGGTTGCAACGATATCAGCCTTATTATCACGTATAAGATAAATACCACCAATATCAAAGTTTACAAAATCGATACACGCTTCAAGAATCCCCTGAACCAATTCCTTCTGCGTGGTTGCTTCATTCGCCCTGACAATTATTTGATTGAATGTTTTTAATCTCTTATGTTCTTTCTGTAAAGCACTATCCTGGCTATATAACTGGGCCGATAGTATTTTTATATTGTCAATTTGCTGTGCAACCGCCGTCATGTTAAACACTACGTCACGATCTTACTGGTTATAAAGATTATGGTTATTGTGCTGGCGCCTCATCACATTTATATACTTGTAGGTTTAATATAACTGTGCCACAAGGTGAAAACATCACGGGGAAGAAATTCTTCTCCGGTTGTTTTTATCAAGCATCAATGGGTGGCCTGTTTTTAACTATTATTTGCGTAAAAAAGATGTTGTGTGTAAAGGCATCCATGCTAGTCTCTAAACATCCATGTCATGTCGTACGATCTGCCGTCCAAATAATCTTCGCAGAATTGAGCAGCCTCGACTGGTTCATAGCCTTTGCAACTGAATATGTCGATGAAGGCGCGACCATCAACCTCGCTGAAATGCATCGTGATGCTGGACGTTTTGATTAGTTGCATGGCCGAGTAGCCTTCGAGATCGCCTTCGCCAAAGCGTTCGATAACTGTCTCGCCATATGCTTCCATGTCAATATAATCGACGAGATCAAGCACGAATGATTGAATGAAATCTTTATCTGAAATGTAATCGGTATTGCAGCCATGTATGGTGATCATTGTGGAAAGGCCCCAATGGGCTTCGTCTGAAAACTGTTTACTAATCATTAAGACGAGTTATATACACATATATATAAAAGTAATGTTTGGACATTGTCCAATGTGGATAATGTGACTGCTCCCA
>JAKPKF010000109.1 GCA_029553845.1 bacterium
GATATAGGTACAAATACTCACGCACAAATAGATACTTTTATTGGAACGACTGTTCCCACTACCTACGCTCTTAAAGGACAGACTTTTTACATAGGCACAACTCAAGTAGCCATCAACAGAGCTTCGGCGGCTTTGACTTTAGAGGGGCTTACACTTACAACGCCAAATATCGGGGAGGCTACGGGGGATAGTATTACTCTTACCACTACCGCTGCCACAAGAGAAAATATTTTTACTGCTAGTGTCTCAGATGCAGGAAATGACAAATTTGGAATAGGTAACGCTACTACCGTTGCTAGCAGATTTATCCCTAATATTTATGGTTATGTAGAATCGGTGGATTCACTGCAATCTTTTGGCTTTTCGGGAATGGTTAAAGACACCAATGACGCCTCAAGTTCATCTACAAACGGAATAATAGACTTTATGGTAATGAGGACAGATAACGCTACCAACCCAGAAGCAGGAACATTTTCGGCTATTCAAAACAGAAACTTATACACTTTTAGAAATGCCACTACTGTTTTATGGACAATACCCGCAGGCGGACACTTATACTCTGGAACTGACGGTACTGGTTTGTATGATATTAAAACTGGTGGAAATATTACCTCTGGCGACATTACAACCATTGGCGATTTGACTGTGGGTGATGACCTTACTTTGAGTTCTGCTAATGCCATAATGAACTTCTCCTCTGGCTGGGGAAAAATTAATTCAGTCGATGGAACACTCTATCTTAATTACGATTATCCTAACAATAGAATAGATTTTGGTTCAACCTCAGGTTATATGGAATCAAGATTTAACGGAGCCATCAACTTGTTAAGAAAAGCCTCTGGCGACCCGACTCCAGTTGCAAACTTTGCGGCAATCTACTCAAAGGATGTTTCAAGCTCGGCAGAAGTATTCGTTCAGGACGAAGCAGGTAACTCAACACAGATTTCTCCACACGACCCCGAAACAGGAGAGTGGATATTCTATTCAGAGAATAAATATACTGGTAGAAAAGTAAGAATAGAAATGGAAAAACTTGTTAAAGCAGTTGAAAAGCTAACAGGCGAAACTTTCTTTGTTGAAGATTACTTGCCTAAAAATAAAAGAAAGAAGTGGGAGGATAGAGTAATAGATGGAGAGGAATATACAAAAGAAGAAATAGATAACATAAGGGCGGAAGCACCGCCAGAATATATAAGAAAGGAGTTAAATGCCACCAGAGTATCTTGATAAGTTATGGTACAACAATTTGTTTTTCTTTCTTTTGGGTTGGTTCTTTGGCACTGTCTACCAAACGACCTTTATTTACCTAAGAGATCGTATCAATGCCAAAAAAATCAAAACAAAATAAGTACGAGGTACTTTTAAAGGATATTGTACTTTCGCTGGTTATTGTAGTTTGGGCAGTGTCTTTCACGCTCGACTGTGTAATAAAAGATTACGATATACCGTGGTCGGTACAAACTGGACTTACAATGGTTATGGGGTTTCTGTTAGGTGAAAAAGCACTTAAAGCATTAAGGAGAAAATGAACTTCTACAAACAATGCGACCCGAAATGGGGTTCACAAAAACTAGGGACTTGCTCAGATACGATTTGCCAGAGTGGGTGCTTTCTTGCGTGCCTTTCTATGCTTTCAAATAAAACCCCCGATGTGGCGAATCAGATATTAAAGGGCGGTGGTTATACTGATGGTTGTTTAATTGACGCTATTCCAGCGGCTCAGCTTCTAGGGCTAGAATATCACGGAATATCAAAGACTAAACCGAGTTATGATTGTGTAGCGGAAACAAACTACTACAAGTCAAAAGGTGTTCCACAACACTTCTTCATAGTCAAAACTGATGGTTCGCAAGTCGACCCACTAGGAAAATCAATAGTATATCCGATAGTTTCATATAGGTTATTTAAGGCAAAGGAGAATATGAACGGACTAAAATTATTCGACAACAACGGTCAGGTTTGGGCGGTGTTCGATAACAAACAATTCTATGTTGAGAACCCCAAGAGTATTGAAGGGCTATCTATCGTCAAAGGAAAACCTTATGGGGAAATTCTCATCAAACAAAAAGATCAAGACGCACGATTGGCACAACTCCGGGCCGAGATGCAGGGACAAATTGACACTAGAGATATTCAGATAAAAGGTCTTAACGCAAAAATAGAACAATTAAAAGACGAGAAAGTAACTCTTACGGCACAAAATAACGAGTGTAAAAAAGAAATTGATTTATTAAAAGGTTTACTTCAAGACGAATCAGAGGCAGCATCTACCTGCGAAGCAGCGAAAGATAAACTACAAAAACAAATAGACGAACACAAATGCGTAGTTAAAGAGATGACAGCTTGGGAACACTTTAAGATGTTTATATCTAAACTAATAGAAAGGAAGTAGTATGGACTTTTCAAAGAAAGGGCTAATCGAGGCTTTGAAAAAGGTAGTAACAGTAGCGATCTACATTATCGCTTCAATGGCGGTGATAGGTTTAGGTATGTATGTTTCAGATCAAACTGTTACTTGGGAAGCAGTAAGAG
>JAKPKF010000115.1 GCA_029553845.1 bacterium
TAACATAGATTGACTTGTTCATCTCGTATAACAAATCTCTCAACTTCTTCCAATATCTTTCTAACTCCTGTTTTTTAAGGTATTTAAGATTTTTCTTATATACAATCTTCTCCATTACTCTTTAGTTTTTAATTTAGATAATTCTAACTGTTCGTCTACTTCCCAAGCTTCTATCCTAGCTTGTGCGATTTTAATATACTCTTCTTCTCTCTCTATCCCTATAAAATCAAACCCCTCTAGCTTAGCTCCTATTCCTGTTGTACCACTACCCATGTATGGGTCTAGTATAACACCACCTTTAGGAGTTATTAGTCTGCATAGGTATCTCATAAGTGCAACAGGCTTAACTGTTGGATGAGTATTCTTTCTTAATGTCGTTCCCCTTTGGTATGCGTTGTCTATATCCTTTTTTCTTCCATCATTAACAATCTTCTCCTCCAACCCCTCACACCCTATATTCCTTTCTCTCTTACTTGCTTTGGCACAATAAAAGAAGCGAGATGCTGAACCTGAATCGGCTTGATATCCTTTATGAGTATAGTTTCCCCCACCTGCAAACATTGAATCATTTTCCCTGTCTTTCTCATAGCAATCCGATTTTAACTTTCCACTCTTTGTCTGTGGAAACAACCCTACTACCTCATCAGAACCATCATGGATTAGGTTGGCAGGGAAGCGACCTTGATAAAATGTTGGGTTAGGGTTTTCTACTTCTTTATGTGTCCTTCCGTCCTGTTCTTTCCATTTTTGGAATGATTTATGGTCTTGTGAGTGTTTTATGGTGTCTATTCCAACCCTACACCCATCAATATTTATTCCACCTACTCCCCACTTCAAGCAATTCTCGGCTACTGTTTTCTCTCCTAATGGCTTTCTTGCAACTGTAATAGGTTCAAGTGCAGGTTTAAGAGCAGTTCCCCAACCTTCCCACTCGGAAGTGCCTTTGGTAGTGTAATTATCTCTCTTATCTCTTTGTTCTTTATCAAAGTTAAATACCCCCACATCTCTTATATAGTTTTGTTCTGATATATTTCTATCGCCTCTTTC
>JAKPKF010000156.1 GCA_029553845.1 bacterium
AGTTGATGGAGAATAAGAGATATCCTCTATATGAAAGAGGAAAAGACCTTGAAAATATTTATGCGTTAAATCAAAGTTGGGCTAAACAATTAGGAAATAGTTTGGCTAAGTTCGGAGCAACAAGTATTGGTACATTTGCCCAGAGTTTCGCTACTCTTCCTAATACCATCTCTGCAATTAAGAATGGGAGTTTAACAGATTTATCAAATCCAGATGGATATGAGGCATCAATAGACAGATGGTTGAAGAATCTTGAAGATAGGTTTCCTAATTACTATAGTAGATATGAAAAGAACCATCCATATCTTGCTATGATACCTGGGTTTGCAGGATCTGCTAACTTTTGGGGGAATGGTATTCTCAAGAACCTTGGATTTACTGTTGGTGCTATATCTGGTGCTATTGCTCAGGATGCTCTTATAACATTGGCTACAGGCGGGATAGGTACTGCTCCAGCCATAGCTGCACAAACTACAAGGGCTGCTGCACAGATAGGAAAGGCTGCATTATGGATGAATAAGTTGTTTGCAGGATCAAATAAGATTGATGATGTCATTACACTTGCTAAAGGATTGGGTAAGACTCCTCAGCAATTGATAAATATAAAGAAACTTGGTCAACTTGCTGCAGCGACAAAACTTGGAAATAGTGCGAGATATGCTCTTGGTATATATGGATCAGCAAGAACTGAAGCTGGAGTTGAGGCAAGGGATGGATTTATACAGGTAAAGGATGAACTGATCAATCAATATAAACTTGAAAATTACGGACAGGAACCAACAGCAGGGGATCTTGCTGAAATAGAACAATACGCAGCGGATGCTATGAATACCAGATTTGGTATAAATATGGTATTGCTTACTGTTTCCAATGCACTTCAGTTTGGAAATCTGTTAAAATCATTTACATCTGCTCAGAAAGGTGTGACAGGGGGGCTTGTAAAGGAGTTACAGGACATAGGAGCAGTTGGATTAGCCAAAGGTTCGTTGGATACTTTTGAAAGAAAAACTGCTGGTACAATCGCTGGCAGGGCATGGAATAAGGTAAGACCTACATTAGGTAATGTATTTACTGAAGGTGTATATGAAGAAGGTGGGCAGTTTGCAGCTGAACGAGGAAC
>JAKPKF010000159.1 GCA_029553845.1 bacterium
TAACAGGTATATGGGCACTATTCATTAGAAAAGACAGCCCAGACACTACAAATGATTGGAAAACAATAACAGGAGAAAATATAACTCTAACATACAAATATGCAGGAGCTAATGTATGGAAATACAATGTTAAAGGACAACTTCCCAATCCATGTCAGAGTGCAAAGGTAGATGCATTAGTTGCAGAAAGCTACCCTGAACAAGTGACCATAATGGTAAATATTAAAGAAAACAACAGTACAGATACTGCATGTATACAGATTATACAGGAGCTAGATATCAGCGGAGAATTTAGTGCCTCAGAGAAAGCTACTGTGACATTACAAATTAACAAACAGTAATTCTAAAAGCTGTATAATATATTATGCTAACAAAATCAGATTATATTACATATCTTGACTCTCCCTTACACCTTTGGGCTCTTAAAAATAATCAATATGAAAGAAAACTGTCAGATTTTGACAAACACTTAATAAAACAAGGCTATGAAGTTGAAACCTTAGCAAGAGAGTATGTAAAAAAGTATGTTTCAAAAGATGCACAATACCAAAAGATATACCAAACAGACGATCTTTTTGCACGAGCAGATATTGTAGTTGGACAAGATATATATGAAGTAAAAAGTTCAACAGAGATATCCAAAGAAGATGAATACGATATATCCTTCCAATATTACTTAGCGAAAACATTAGATAAGATTGAAAATATATACTTAATCCACTTAAACAAAGATTATATACGAGGTAAAAAACTAGATCTAAAAGAGTTGTTTGTTGTCGAAGATATGACCTCCTTTGCGAAAAAGAAATGGGATTACACTGAAGCAACAGTAGCAGAAGCTATGCTAATAACCAGTAAAGAAACCCCGCAAGGATTATCTCCTTGCTACAACCCCAAAACCTGTCCATCCAAACCACTATGCTTCCCAGATACTCTCCCAGAATATTCCATTTATGATGTTTCTAGAATTAGCAAAAAGAATATTGATGCTCTTCGGGAAATGGGAATAGTAGATATGCGGAATATCCCTTCTGAATTTAACATAGCTCAAAAGCAGAAGTTGCAAATTGAAGCTACCAAAGAAGACAAAATTATAATTGATAAGCAAAAGATTCTCTCTGAACTAGATAGTTTAGAATACCCAATATATTTCCTAGATTACGAAACATACTCATGGGCTATTCCACAATTTGAGGGACACAAGCCATATGAGAATGTAGTCTTTCAATTCTCTTTACACATTCTTAAAAACAAAAATGGTAATCTCTCACATTACGAATACATAGCAATTACCAAAAAAGACCCAATGCTAGATGTCCTTGATATCCTCAAGGATGTAATAGGGGATAGTGGAAGTATATTGGTATGGAATGAAACTTTTGAAAAAGGTTGTAATAGTGAAATGGCAAGAATATATCCTGAATACGAGCCATTTCTTCTTAATCTAAATAGAAGGATATATGACTTAGGAAATATATTTAAATACCAAATGTATGTAGATCCTAAGTTTAAAGGCAGTTGGAGTATTAAGAATGTCCTACCAGTATTAGCACCAGATTTGAATTACCATGATATGGAGATAGGGAAAGGAGATGAAGCTATGGTTAATTGGTACCGTTTATCTTACGAGAGACAATCTCAAGAGGAGACAGATAGTACAAAACAGAACCTATTAAAATATTGTGAGCTTGATACATATGCTATGTATAGAATATATGATTTCCTTGTATCTAAAGTGTTTTAGAGATATAATCACTTCGATTCAAAATACTAATAACAGGAGAGTGTCACATGTTTGTGTCCAGAGAAAGTAAGGACGAACAAATCGAATGGGCTTTGGAAATTCTAACATTAGAAATTCCATTCTGCCCTGAGATCATGGAAGAACAAGTTAAAAAAGCAATCGAGATTCTATTAACTTACCTCCCAGATCCACAGATAGGGATAAAATACAAAGAGCAAATTTTTCTTAAAGAAAAATACAAAACTCTCTGTCCCTCTCCTGTGGAAGCTTTAGCACTCATACAAAATCAGTAATTTGTTTCAAATACAGGAAGGTTATCCTTCAAAATAATCTTCCTGTATCTATTCACTTTTTCATTTCTTCTAGGTACAATAAATATAGTAAATTTATATATTAATACAGTATGAAGAAAGAACTCCTTATTAAATTATCTGTCACAGTGTCTGTAGTTGCTATGTTCATAGTAAATGCACTAGCAAATATCTTACCAATTAATGGTGTGACAACAGGTGCACTTTCTGATGCTATTCCTATCTACTTCGTTCCTGCTGGATATGCATTTTCCATATGGGGATTAATATATGCTGGGTTAGTAGTATACATAATCTCTATGTTTACTAAATTTACAAAAGAAGATGAGGCAATATATCCATGGGTAATTACAAGTAGTCTTGCAAATATTGCTTGGATATTTCTTTGGCACTACAGATTAATTTATCTATCTGTAATAGCCATGGTCCTTATTCTTGCTAGTTTAATTGCTGTTTATATAATTCTCCATAGAGCAAAAAAGATCTCCATTTTAAAAACTCTACCTTTCAACATCTACTTGGGATGGATATCTGTAGCATCAATAGCAAACATAGCGGCTGCGTTATATACAGCAAATTGGGATAGATTTGGTATATCACCAGAGGTTTGGTCAGCAATAATGATTGTAGTATCAACAGGGCTTGCAGTATATTCAATATTTAAGAAAACATACTCTTACTCTTTGGTAATTCTTTGGGCAATAATTGGAATACTAGTAAAGTTCT
>JAKPKF010000163.1 GCA_029553845.1 bacterium
TCGCCCAGTGCGTTTTTTGTTTCTTCACTCTCAACATTTCGTTTTGTGCCTTTAAATAATGCTTCTGTAATTGCATCTTTATATGTAGCCAAGTCATTAGGTGTAGTTAATAGTTCAACTTCATCTTCTGTTAAGAGTTCATTTTTCTTATCTTTGTTTTTGAAGTTATTAATAAGAATAGGTTGATTGGCTAAAGTTACAATAAGCCATACAATTTCAGATATTGCTTCTTCATAGTTTTCACTATTGATTAACTTATCACCAAGATTTGATAATCCGCCATACTTCTTAGCGATTTCCTTTGTTGCTTTAGTGGTAAGTAAAAGTTCATACTCCGTATCACCTATTTTGATTACAGCACTTCTTTCATCAGCCATTATTCACCACCTCCTGTTGGAGTTTCAGTTTCAAATACAGGTTCATAAACGGCATTGTACCAAGCATCTACAATAGCTGTATTAGAACCAGTCTCGTTAACCTCAGCCTTCCACGGATGTTTATTATTTCCATCTGTTTTGTTTCGTCTAAAGATCGTTCCTTCAATAGTTGGAGTTGAGAATGTAATAGAATCACCCTTTGTCGCAAGGTTAGTAGCAGGAACTCCAAATAGAACTCTATAAAGCCAGTAATATCTGTATTTACCATTCGCTTTTTTTGCTCTAAATCCGATAGCCACATACTTAGATGCATCTTCACCACCAGAAACTAATACACCATTTGTATCTACAACAGCACCTACAAGTGCAGCTGCAGCATCGCTTCCAATATCATCAATGCCAAGAGATAAAGTCCCACTCTTGAATTCCTTCACAGCTTCTGCTTGACCATCATCCGCATAAAGAGTTGCCTCGTTTAATTCAACAGATAAATCAGCAGAGATTGCTTTTGCAAGCTGTACTGGAGTTCCATATGTTTCTATTCCGTTCTGATCTTCAGTGATCGAAGCATAATAAAGTTTGTCTAAACCAATTGTTGCCATTATTTTTTTTCCTCCTCGAATAAATAATTTTTGGCTATGTCTATTGAGTACTGATAATAGCCACTCTCAGTATCAAATCCGTTATATTTTCTTTCAGTAACATAGAAAGAATTATCGATAAGATCTTTTATGATCTCATTTTTAATCTTCAGATAATT
>JAKPKF010000144.1 GCA_029553845.1 bacterium
ATAGTAAAGTATATTCCTCAAATTATGAAGATGGCTTTGACTATTGTTGAATCGATAGCAAGTGCAATTATGGACAATCTTGATGTTTTAATTGATTCAGCATCTGAGATTGTTTTTTCATTACTTGAGGGTGTTCTTAAAGCGATGCCAAAGCTAGCAGAAGGAGCAATAAAACTAGTTAAGACTTTAGCAAATGGAATCATATCAAATCTTCCTAAAATTCTTAAAGCTGCAATTATATTAGTTGTCACTTTAGCAAACGGAATATCAGATGCACTTCCAGAGTTAATACCCGCAATAGTGGCAGTTATAGCTCAGCTTGTAAAAACACTAGTTGATAATTTACCTTTGATACTTGATGCAGCTTTGAAATTAGTAAAAGGACTTGCAGATGGAATAATTACTGCAATACCAGTTTTAATTCAGGCACTTCCAGAGATTATCATCTCAATTGTTGACTTTTTACTGGATGCGATTCCACAGATAATCGATGCTGGAATTGAACTACTGACTAGTTTAGTTGATGCTTTGCCGACTATTATTGCTGCAATTATTGAGGCTATACCTCAGATTATAGAAGGCATCATTAATGCTGTCTTTGAGGCGATTCCTCAAATCATCGATGCAGGTATTAGATTACTTGTGTCTTTAATAGAAAATCTCCCTACAATCATTGAAACAATAGTTACTGCGATTCCACAGATTATCACTGGTATTGTAAATGCACTGATTGGTAACATAGATAAAATTATAATGGCTGGAGTTCAGCTTTTTATGGCTTTAATAACAAACTTACCAACTATCATTCAAGAACTTCTTAAGGCTATACCTCAAATTGTAAGTTCAATTGTAAATGCATTTGGTTCAGGCTTCGGTCAGATGTCAGATGTAGGTAAGAACTTAGTTAGAGGATTATGGGAGGGTATTCAAGGCCTATCAAGTTGGATTTGGGACAAAGTTTCTTCATGGGCTGGTGACTTATGGAGTGGTATTAAAAGCTTCTTCGGTATCAAGTCACCATCTAAGAAGATGGCATGGATTGGTGACATGTTAATGGAAGGCATGGCTGACGGCATTGATGATGGTTCTGCTGAAGCAGTTAAATCTGCTGATAGTGCTACTGAAAGAATAAACGATGTATTCAATGGATTGTCAAAGGAAGCTAATTTCAAAGTTCATACCAATATT
>JAKPKF010000203.1 GCA_029553845.1 bacterium
TCCTTTCTTGCGATGGGCTTTGATCTCTTTCAGTAGTTCGGTTTCTTTTCTGCTCTCCGCAAGGCTCTGGTACCAGGAAAGTTGAAAGTCGCTGAGTTCTTCAAGCGTAGACTCCTTGAACCGGGAGATTGCCAGATCAGAGTACTTGTTTGCATTATCTTGATCCTCCATTTCCTTATAAATATCATGCATTAGAACATAATAGGCTGGGTCTTCCTCTTCTTCAATCGCCTCTAGCAAGTAGGGTACAGCCAGATCGTGCTTTTTCCTTTGATTTAGCGACAAAGCCAAATTGAACAAGGGGCCTTTCCAATCACCGTGCTTAGCTGCTTCGAGGTAGAATTTCTCTTGATTCTTATAGTCCTTGATTTTGCCATACCAAATGCCCAGTTGGTTTAGCACATATACATCAGGTTTGGTGTTGCTCTTAAGCACTCTCTTGTAGAATTCAATCGCTTTCTCGTTCTTGCCTTGCTCAGCATAGAGATGAGCGAGTTCTTTGATCTTAGCCATACTACTTGGGCTCTGACGATTAATCCTGATCCATTCCTCGATTTCCATTATCTTGCGCTGAAGCTCATTGACATTCACGATATGAGTGATTGGATTCTCAATTGTGACCGAGAACTCTGCCTCAGGTTGACTTTCAAGAGAGAGATTAATATCCAGGACCTGATCTGCGCTCATGTTGTAAGAGAGATTGATAACCTCGCCTTTGTTGATGATAGGCAGCAGCTTCCATGTACTGGCAAAAAGAAGTTTGGCTTCATCTCCACTTCCTGCTACTATCTCGATCCTGAGGTCCTCACTGTTTGAGATTACAGATTTGGGCACTTTCAAGGCTTTGTTTTCCGCCCAAATATCCTCACCCGGATAGGGAAGCTTCTGCCCGGCCAGGATCAGCGGAATTAAGCCTTTTTTGGTGTTAATGGAGATCTGCTGATGACATACCGGTTCAAACCAATTGGTGCCCGTAACGGCACGATATAGGGCGTTAAATGCTGCTCCCCGAGAAACACAGGTCTGGATGCGCTCTTCAGTATCTACCAAATGGACTTTGGCTTTGGGGAAGCATTCCCTAATCCTGTCTTCCACTTGAGGTATCATACAACTGCCTCCAACCAGTAAGACGAAATCAATATCCTCTTTTTCCAGAGCTGCATGGTTTAGAGTATCGTCAATTGGTGAGAAGATACTGGTGAAACTGCGATAATCAGTTTCGGTAATAAAGGTCAAGTCCTCATCCAGGAAGGGTTGCAGCACATTGTTGAATTCCTCCAGGCTTAGGCTGGGTTTGGTCATAGATAGCCACTGTCCCTGCACCTCAATCTTGAGTGTTTGTGGCAAGGATACAGTAATATCGTTGGAGGGGGCAGCATACTCACTCATAGCTCTCTGCCTGCGGATTGTATTTGCCATCATAATCTTGAGGTTTTCAGCTATGCCGATCAGATTCGGTTCCAGTGTGTTCTTCTTGTCTGCATAGCCAAGTTCACTATCGGTAATGCCATTTTCACTGCAAAGCTTGGGTATTAGAACTTCGTACAAGATAGCGACATCAATATCAGCTCCACCCAATTTATGATAGCGGGAAACGGCCTTGGTGGATCGTCTGAAGCTCTTGTTAGCCTTGTCTGCGGCGATGTTCATTATCGCCACATCACAAGTACCTCCCCCAAAATCGAAGACCAGGATATTAGTCTCAGAATCAAACTGAGGCAGTTCCTCAGCAGAACTGATACTGTGGAGATAATCTATCAAGGCAGCTATTGGTTCGTCCAGGAGATTCCCTCCAGATATCGTCACACCTCCCAATTCAGCAGCAAGTAGTGTGTCCCTGCGTTGAGCAATTTGAAAGGAAGCCGGAACAGTTACAACTACGTAGTCTATGGGACTGTCATCTGTACGTTTAGCATGCTGGATCATAGTTTTGATAATGTGACCAGCAATCTCTGAGGCAGATCTAAAGCCATCAAGAGCATTAGCATAGGTCTTGCCAATGCCCATATCGAGTTTAGTTTCGGAGAAGAGATTCTTAGCTTGGATGAGTTTGTATTCCTGGGGGTTCTTCTTCATCCGATTTGCGCCTTCGCCAACCCAAACCTTGCCAGCTTGAATAGCGACTACGGAGGGAAAAAGGATATCCGTAAAACTCCCCAAGGGAGTATCCTGCTCAATTTGTATTACCTTTGTTTCCGGAGGTGATCCAGGATGCCATTTGATCTCTGTCATGACTGAGTTTGTGGTTCCTAGATCAATGCCCAGCACTCTGAGCGGTTTTTCGCATTTGACTGGTAGTAAGCCGTTACTCATAGATGCCTCCATTTATGAGATGTAACAATTCTAATGCATTCAGTGATGTATTTGAGATTAGAACTTCTAATCATGGGTTACCTGAAATCGGTACCAATGTAGATTCATATAGTGCCTTTCTTATTTTTTGGTTTCTACAATGGGTGATGATTTGCTAGTAACAACGCTGTCTTGCCCAGAGACCGAAAAAGTCGGACTACAATTCATCACTTGTACCTTGTGGATAATTTCTGTATTGTCTGGCTTTTTTGAGCATCGCAAGTTGATGATATTCAATACCAAAGAAGAAACACCTATGATTATCGAAAACGCCAATGCAATTATCGAAATGACAAATTGCTTTATAAACCTCTTGTCGGAATTCTTTCTCTCGATATCATCCTTAGATTTAAAGCCGTTTTCTATGAAATCAAGAAGATCTTGTGTTGGATACAGTCTTGAGTAATAATAGCCACGGAAAAAAACAGCGTAATCCCCGAAGAGTTTCATCTTATTGGATGTATCTACAGCATTTTTAAGTGTATTAATAGTAAATGGTTCTGATGGGGCGTTTAGATTCTGATCCATCAATACTAAATTGTCTTTGACTAATCCCGTTATCAAATCAATTATAGTTAATAATTTACCAAGCTTTTCTGCGAGTTTGAGCCTATTATGCTTATCAAGGGATGCTTTAGATTCTTGATCGTTGTCATCAACACATGGTGTTGCTATGGATGTCCCATATTGACCTGATATCTCGAAAACAATGTCTGGGAGTTTATTTTCGATTACTTTCTTTACAGTACTGTATCCGTCTCTATCCCAGTAATCCTTCATATATGATAGGATTTCTTTCTCAAATGTAGAAAATGACTTCATAACATCTCCATTTACAGTTTAACTCGAATCAACTCGACCAACTTCAAGTAGAAAGGGATCACGAATTTATCTATTGATAGGTTTAGCTCTTTGTTTGCCATCGTAGCCTGTCCGAACAACTCATTATACAAGCTGTAAGCTTGGTCATAATCTTGCTCATGACCTACCCTCTGTTTGTATCCCAGTTGATACGAACTGTGAGCAAATAGATGACGGCAATAACGCAGTAACTCAAAGTATTTATCATCTTTCAATGGACATTGGTTCCAGTCGGTTATGAATGTATCCATAATGCACTTTAGTTCTATGAAGAAACTCTGGTTAATCCAATGCCCGATATCCTGATACTGATTATACTTCTCGTCTGTGTCAAACTGACCTAACTCAAAGACTATGTAGCAGGCATAGCCCAAGCCTTGGTATAAAGGTGCTGTAGGGACACAGAAGCAGTTTCTTGCTTTGCAGGATGAAAGGCTATCAATTATCGCAGAGTCGATGTAAGGAGTTAACGACCTTGCCCTCAGATAAGTCTGAAAGTGAGCATCCATCACCTCAAGTAACTCCTGTTTATCTTCGGGAGAAAGATACTTCATTTCATGGCTTGTTTTCATTGCTACTTCCGTACAAATATGCTTTGAATCCATCTGGAATTTTCCACTCCGTGTTCTTGTGGGGATTCGGATAATACTCATAACTAGTGGCATATATGCTGCTGACATTGATATCGTAGAATAGAATGCCTTCAAGTACGTTCAAACCTTCTAAGCATTCTTGTATATTCTTAATATGCTGTTCTTTATCGGATATCCTGCTGAACTGAGGCTCATACACTGTTTCGGGGTAGTAAAGAAGCTTGGCTATTTCTTTCGGGGAGTACGCTTCTGATCTATTTTCGTGATTATTAGCCACAGCTACGATTATCGGTATATGCTTCGATAATTCTTTATAAGCCTTTCCTTTACTAAGAATGTTGTTAACCACTCTATATGTCTTATGCCCTCTAGTTGTCATGTGTGATGAGCCTCCTGATCCTATTTTAAACTCAAGACCGCTATCATCAGTTTCATACTCATCTATTCCATATCCAAACATCACTTTAGTGATAATTCTATCGGATACTACCCTACAAAAATCTGTAAATCTATCTTCTTGCTTTGCCTTTTCTTCCTTTTTCAATCCCTCTTGATAAGTAGGCATTTCGAACCTAGACGAATTGAAATCAAGATTAATATCCATACCATTACTCTTTAACCCCTCCTTTGCAAGGCTGTGTATCAAGCCGATACAAGCGTTGAGGGCACTTTGGCGATTGCTTTTATCTGTCGTAACAATTTCAATCAATATTTTCTGGTTTCTATCATACACAATCCAATCTGGAGTTGCTGCTGTTTTTTCCCTTGAATAATTACATTTTGGAGAGTACTCAAGCTCTAATGAGTTCTTCTTGCAATACTCATTAAGAGAGTATCCGACAACAAGTTCATGTAAGAAATGAATGCTATTATTAGAATCTGATAACTTCTTGATTGTTTTTTTGAGTTTAGAATTGTCGAGTTTTAACTTGAATAAAAGGTTGGTGTAGCTATCCGGGAGATCAGCATAGTTTTGATAGTTTTGGAATTGTTTAAAATCCTTGGCATCATTATGATGCAGAATTGGGATCACAGGTTTCGTTATTCTTTCAATGTATTCGATAGAATCTTTGTTAAGTCCCAAATGTTGGTGTAAATTCCAACTCATTGTTTCTCTGGTTGTTTGAGGGCATCTGATATCCCTCGTTACTCACAATCTATGTAAGGCCAAGCGACCAGTTGCATTGTTTTCATCTTGTAGATCCAAGTCAAGTTCTTTTTCATAAATAATCTACCTTGCTGCGACGGGCTGGAGCCCTGCGGAGGAGGCGTAGCCGACGGAGCAGGGCTCTAGCCCGTCGCGCGTTACCTCAAATGGTATGGGCTTTTTCATGGTGTCTATGATTC
>JAKPKF010000180.1 GCA_029553845.1 bacterium
TGTAGACATAGCTAACAAGAGATTAGCAACTACAACAACAAGTTTGTTTTAGATTAGAGCTGTATAAGATTATGAATACTAAATAACCTTTTTACCCCTTAAATAGTATAGTAATGAAAGAAATAATGGAACTTAATAAAGTATATATATGAGACTGTCTAACGACAATAAAAACATTTCCTGATAACTCTATTGATTCAATTGTAACTGACCCACCATATGAACTTTGATTTATGGGAAAGTCTTGGGATAATACAGGTATAGCAAACAATGTAGACCTATGGAGAGAATGTCTAAGGGTATTAAAACCTTGATGACATCTATTGAGCTTCTCAGGGACAAGGACTTATCATAGAATGGCTAGTGCTATTGAAGACGCAGGGTTTGAAGTAAGAGATATGATTGAATGGGTGTATGGTTGTTTAAGTGAAGACACAGAAATACTCACAAAAGACGGGTGGAAGCATTACAATAAAATCAATTGAAATAATCCCGTATTTTGCTATAATGTAGACAAGGGTATTTTTGAATATCATTTACCTACAAATTATTTCTTATATGAAAACAAACATACCGCTTACAGAATACAATCAGATACTACAGACCAAATCGTCTCCAGAAATCATCGTGTTGCAGTTGAACAAGACTGAAGAATTATATTCAAGTATACCGAGACACTGAAACAGCAAGAGAATATACCCGTTCTGGAAAGTATGCCAGAGATGTGAGAAACCTTTTGAAACGAATACAAAAGAACAAGCTACAAGGAACAAATACTGTTGTGATTGTGTGTGAAAAGCTATATCAGAGAAAAAGAAATGAAAACTGAGGGGATTAAACTATATGTGTGAGATGATATGTCAGGTATGCTGAAAGCAATTTATGACGAGGAAAAAGAAACCCTGAAAGTATTGCTCTCAGAAATGCAATTGAATAGTGAGATGAAAGGAGTTAGTGAAGCACTCACACAAGTGAAGAGCTTGATGGACTGAAGAATCAAAGCAATCATTCAATCAAAAGATGTGATGACAGAATTGCAGGTTTTGGAAGAACTGAGAAACACTTATGAAAAGGAAATGAAAATATGCAAATCAGATGATAAAATATGTGAGGTGTCCAATTGAATATATTGAGATGGCAAGAAAGGATTGATATGTGATGGAACACAGACTGAAAGTAGCAATGGAAATATGAAGACCTTTGACGAGGATTGAATGCGTGCATCACATAAATCACAATGCTGAAGACAACAGGATTGAGAATTTAATGTTATTCAAAACGAATTGAGAACACAAGAGTTATGAGAATTGAAAAAATATACAACCACTTTGGCAACCATCACAGAGATAGAATATGATTGATATGTTTGGTGTATTGAGGTGCCTACTGGGTGTTTTGTAGCAAGGAGAAATTGAAAGATATTTATTACTTGAAACAGTTGATTTCCTAAAAGTTTGAATATAGCAAAACAATTAGAAAAACAATGATATATAGAAGAAGCTAAAGAGTGGGATTGACGAGGGACAGCGACAAAACCAGCCCACGAACCAATCTGTATGGCAAGGAAACCCTTAGACAGATGGTGGAAGATAAAAGATGGCGGTAAAAAAGTTATGGGCAGAATAATGACCGTAGCAGAGAACTGTCTTAAATGGGGGACAGGTGGAATAAATATAGATGAGAGTAGGGTGGGAACAGAAATAATAACCCAAAGATTAGCAACAGTAGAAGGTGGAAAAGCAATAGGTGGAAAAGGTGTAGGAATAAAACAGAAAGCAACAGGAGAAACAACTACTACTATAGGTCGTTTCCCTGCCAACCTAATCCACGACAATAGTGAAGAAGTAAGAGAGTGTTTTCCTGA
>JAKPKF010000205.1 GCA_029553845.1 bacterium
AGGGAGATTAACGTCTCCCTTTTTTCTTTACGAATGGTGTGATAAAATCAACTTGCATTAATCGGGGCGTAGTTCAGTTGGCTAGAACGCTGCGTTTGGGACGCAGAGGTCGCACGTTCAAGTCGTGTCGCCCCGACCATCTTGCAAATATTCCTCAAACTCCATACAATATATATTAAGTTAAATTAATACATATTTTATTATGTTACTGTATATAATCCTTGGTATCCTAGCTGTTTTGATTGTAGCCGTAATTGGAATCTACAACAGATTAGCTAAACAGAAAGTTATGGTCTCAGAAGCATCTGCAGACATTGAAACATTCCAGAAGCAGAGATACGACATGATTCCAAACCTTGTTGAAATAGTTAAAGGATATGCTAAGCATGAGAGCGAGACATTTGCGAAAGTAACCGAGATGAGAGCAAAAGCAATGGGTGCAACATCTTTTGATGAGAAGGCAAAGCTAGAGGACCAGTTAAGTGGTATGGTTTCAAAGATCTTCGCAGTAGCAGAGAACTATCCTCAACTTAAAGCAGATACTAACTTCTTAGGTTTACAAACCAATCTTAAAGATCTTGAGGACAACATCCAGAAATCTAGAAGATACTACAACGGTGCTGTACGTGACTTTAACAGTATGATTGTTATCTTTCCTACAAATGTCATAGCTCAAGTACTAGGATTTAAGGCTGAACCATTCTTTGAAGCATCAGAGGATGAGAAGAAAAACGTAGAGATAAAGTTCTAAGACAAAATATGAAGAAATTATTTGGGTATATACTTTTTGTATCTGTTCTGTTTCCACTTTTTACAACCAATACGTTGGCTCAATCAGTTGATGTAATCTCTGAATTTAAATCCAACATTACATTAGAACAGAATACGGATATTAAGGTAGAGGAAGAGATTACATATTTCTTCTCATATCCAGGACACGGCATTTACAGAGATATTCCTTCTAGATATAGAGTGCAACTTACACTTGCTAGACCAGTAACGATAAAGTTAGATGAATTGTACTACTACAAGAAAAATGAGCCCTCACTTAAGTATGGAAACTATGAAAAAAGTCTAGAAAGTGGTTATACAAGATTCAAGATTGGAGAAGCCGAAACGCTGATAGAGGGCGAGTACGTGTATGTCATAAAATACACGATGAAAAATGCCGTTAACTATTTTGACGATCATGATGAACTTTACCTTAACATTGCTGGCAATCTCTGGGAAGTACCAATACAGAAACTTACTACAACTATTACCGTTCCAGGAGAAATTACAGAAAAAATCTGTTACACAGGTATAACTGGTTCTACTCAGTCAGATTGTACATTTAAAGATATTTCCGAAACAGAGACATCCATAACGTTAACTAAGCCGTTAGACATAGGAGAAGACTTAACAGTAGCCATCTCTATGCCTAAGGGTACTTTAAAGGACGTTAGAGGAGCCCAAACAGTGGCTTTCCTTCTTTCAAATATTGGCCTTTTACTTCCAATTCCTACATTAGTAGTAGGATTAATGCTAATAAAAAAGAATGGAAAAGGTAGAAAATTAACTACAATTCCACACTATGAACCCCCAAAAGATATGTTTCCAATGCTTGCGGGGGCAATATATACGAAAGCACTTACTCCTAAGCATATAACTGCGCAGATTGTACAAATGGCTATAGATGGATATATAAAGATAAGGCAGGAAGGTAAAAGGAGCTATATATTAGAAAAGGACCATATAGAGAAGAATATTTCAGAAGATACTGTTAGAGCCCTGTATGCTGATCTATTCAAAGGTAAGAATGAAGTGAATATAAATGATATTCCTTCTGATTTTTATACTACTGTAAATTCATTGAAAAAGAGCATAGACACTAAACTGTATGATGATAAGTATTTCTCAAAGGAAAGAAAAAAACTCTGGAATAAATTTCTCTTTATTGGGTTATTCGGAATCTTCGGAATCTTTATGATAGCAACTCCCTTGGCTTTAATCGCTGCTACCGGTTGGACAATTGGTATTGCCATCTCTTCTATTATCTTGATAATTCTTACCTCAAAGATTGAATTACGAGATACCTTAGGGAATGAGATATTTGCAGAATTAGAAGGCCTAAAGATGTACATTAATAC
>JAKPKF010000210.1 GCA_029553845.1 bacterium
GGTACTTCTGCTGAAGTAAACTTTAAGAGTTCTGTAAAAGGAGAAGGTAATCTCTATGGAGAACCTATGCCTCGTAAGTTTGCTATCCCTGCTTCTACAGATGCTAAAGCCGGTCTTCAATCAGCTGCCGATAAGAAAAGATGGAATTCTATGCCCAATGATTATATCACTGGAGCTAGTTATACACCTAAGGCTGGTGTGGTTACTACTAACATAAGTAGAAGTACATATAACTCCGATGAAGGTATACAGAAATCTAATGATTTCACTGTAGATATCCCCGCTTCTACTGCTGAGAAAGCCGGTGTACAAACTGCAGCAGATAAGAAGTTATTTAACTCTATTCCTCAGACTGTAGTAGTTGGAGAAGGAGCAACTTCAGATGCTAATAAAGTTACAGTATCAGTAAACAGAAAAACTGTAAACGAAGGAATATATAAAGATGATAATACTACTTTTGATTTACCAGTAGCTTCAATTACTAAAGCTGGTACTATGACTGCTGCTGATAAGGTTAAGTTGGATGAAACTTTACCCCAGCAGATTGCTAAGGAAATCCAAGACAGAAAAGATGCCATTGAAGCCTTGAAGAATTCTTCCGAAGCTTCCCTTGCTCAAGAAATCAAGGATAGAAAAGCAGCTGACCAGGCATTGGACACTAAATTTACTCAGGCTATCAAAGAAGGGGCAGATGCCCGTGCTGAATACGACCAGGTTCAGATGCAAAAGATTCAGGAAGAAGAAGAAGCCAGAGCTGCTGCAGATACTGCTCTTGAGAATAAGTTACAAACTAATATCAATAACTTAGAAAAGAAGCATGATAATTTCGTAGCAACTAAGGGTAAGGCTAATGGATTTGCATCTTTGGATGGTAATGGATTAGTACCCTCTAGTCAATTGCCTTCTTATGTTGATGATGTTATCGAAGTTTATGCTACTTATGATGTCAGTGAAACTGGAAAGCTGAGCAATATTAAATTATATTCTGACCCAGATCATGCTAATCCTATTACTGGAGAATCAGGTAAGATATATTTGAATATTACCCAGGATGAACCCTCTTATCAATTCCGTTGGTCAGGTACTCAGTTTGTAGATAGTAATACTTCTTCTTTGATACTTGGAGAAGTTACTGGTACTGCTTATGATGGAGGTAAAGGTAAATATTTATCTAACTGGAGAAAAGCTTTGGTAGATAACTTGAGATTCTATTCTCATATCAAGGATAATGGAGCTTGGACTAGAAATGCCAACGAGGTTAGATTAAACTTTGATTGTTCAAACTTCAATGACCCTGTAAGTATAAATTCTTATAACGAACCTATACCTGCTGCTACTAAAGATTTAGCAGGTGTACAAACAGCAGCAGATAAGAAACTGTTTGATTCTATCCCGGGTACTATTATAATTTCTGGTAAAGGAGTAGTTCAGAATACGGATAAAGTTTGGGTACAGATT
>JAKPKF010000236.1 GCA_029553845.1 bacterium
GGAATGAGGGGCGCACAGGGGAGCTTTAGGGCCACACAAGCCTAATTTTGATTTTTAACTATCACTTTTTTAAACAAAAGATTTATAAATAGCCACACTCTAAATATTATTGTACCCTTTTAGAGAAATTAAATTAAAACCTATAAACGGTGAAAATATATGAAATTAAGAACAATAGGAGCAGTCCTTGTAGGGGCTGCAATGATTGGAGCTACTGTAGCAGGCGCAGCCGCAGCAGCACAAGCTCCAGCTAAATCATGGTTTATTGACCCAGCAACGGGCCAGCCAAACGTAACAGTAGTAGTCGGAGCTCAAGCCAACGCATCTGACGTAGTTTCTGCATCATTAATCGCAGCAGCAGTCGGTAACATGGCAACTGTCGAAGAGACAGCATCCACAACAAAGACAGCATCAGTAAAGTGGGAGAAAGTTGGAGAATACAACTACTCAAGAAAGGTAAATACACTTGAATATACTTTTGCACCATGTTTAGCAAATAGACCAGCAAGATGGTATGTAGACTATGCATTGTACTCATCCCAATACTGGGAAACAGCAGAGAACAACTGGCCACACAAAGACTATGACACATACGTTCAGTTGGCTATGCCATCTGATGTTAGAAATCCTGCTGGCAGCTTAGTTGCTAAGGGGCTTTCAACGCTATGGTTTTCAAACTCACCAAAAGACTGGGACTCAAAGGACAGAGTATACAAATTCTCAGTACTAACTTCTTCAGGTAATACCAACAACTATTACTTGGTAAACACACAAGTTCTAGCTTCACCAACGGCACCAGTAACCAGAACTGCACCAGCTATGCCAGCATATGCAGGCGGAAGCTATGATGATGGAGACGCTACATGGGACTTCAACACTTACGCAATGTTCACAACACTTGCTTGGGTAGAAACAGGTCAACCTAATTTCGATCCAAAATGCGACTACAACTTTGGTGGTACAGGAACAGCAATGGAAGCTCATGAAGAAATCCAGTTAATAGTTGGAGATAAATATGAGTCCGATCCAGGGCCCAACGGTATAGCTGACTTTATAGGCGACAAGGGATCTGCTTCAGGTATTGTTTACAGAACTGCTGAAATCAGATACCCATTGTTAGAAAACGGTCAGAACATATGTGGTATTAAGAACTGCTGGGGTATGGTAGATTTCCAGACTGCAGCAAAAGGATACCTAAATGATATAAAATTCCTTGGCAAGATGTACAGGCCAATGTTTGCCGGTGCAACATGGACAAATACCGTCGACGGTATGGAATACTACCTTGGCGGATACTTCATGTACGGTAAACCATTTGCAGAAGCAGAAAAGATTATGAAGGTCGGAGATGTTTACAACTTCCACGGATGGACTGTAACATTAAACGATGTTAACATATATGAAAACAAGGCATACATAACAGTAACAGGGCCAGCCTTAACAGCACCATTTACCTTCATAATGGTAATGGACTCCCAGTTCTCAGAATGCGCTGAATGCTGTCCAACTTGTGCAACATACGGTGGAGGAGGCTCATTCACATCCAATCCAACTAGAAGAACAGAATACGACCCATACGTTAAATACACAACAGTAACAAAGGAAAAGAGCGGATACTCTTACGACTTTTTCAGGTATGTAAACTTTATGCTTGATGGTATCAAGACATTTGTTGGCGCAGATGGTACCTACCTAGCAGAATTCAATCTTTACGCAATTGAAGACTATGGATATTTAGAAGACAAGGGATGTTGTGATCCATTTGTCACAACACCAAATGACTATGGTCTTGCAATAACCGGAGGATGGAGAAGAGTAATTGGAATTAATCCAACTGTACAAAATCCTACAATGACAACTGATTGGATTGCTTGGGAACAAACAAATCTTGATGCACGTGAAGAATACGTCCTATGGAGGCCAGCACCAAGATGTGTCGGATACTGTCCAGATGCAAACTTTGATACACTTGAGTTACAGCTTTGTGACACAATCAACATACCAAACTGTGAGACAACTTACACTATCAACGGTCCAGAGAATTACTTCACAGTAGAAGTTGCAGATGTTGACTTTGGAAGATTCAATGCTGGACTTGCATTTGACCCTGTTCCAACAAGTGTTGGAACTCCATATGGAGCACAGAAGACTACTGCAGTACCATTAAGTTTAGGAGGAGCAACCTTCACAGGTACACCAGGAACAGCATATGTTGGTCAGAAAACAACTGACAATCCAGACAAAGACGGTGTATACCTTAGAATCAACATGTCCACAAAGGGCGACACAATAAAATACACTGCAAATGTCAAGATTGACCCAGTTGAGCTCATAAAGCTTGACATAGAAGTCAACACTGCCACAAACACAAGGAACTTAATTCTTGTCGGTGGACCAGTATACAACAGCATCGTAAAGGACTTAGTTGACATGGGAGCTTCCACTGTCGACTGGGCAACATCCAGAGGAGAATGGGAATGGATTGCAGACCCAATGGCCAAAGGATACGATGTATTAATA
>JAKPKF010000247.1 GCA_029553845.1 bacterium
ACTGGTGGTTTAACTTTAAATAACCCCATAAGAGTCTCTGATGGTGAGTTAGCCATACCACGTGGGATGGTAGATAAGATTGGATTGAGCACTTTACGTCGTATCAATGCAGGTGACATGTCATATGCTAGTGCATTTGTAGCAGGTGGAATGGCTCCATTTGAATTTGATGGCCCAGGTACCGGTACTAGCGATTCAATCCTCACTGATGCAGATAGAGGTCCAAAAGGTCAGGATGCAAGCGATATCGGGTTTATAATACGTCGTACATCAAGTGATCGGTTAAAGTCAATTATAGGCCGTGCTATGGGTGGCATAATACCGGGTTATGCTGAAGGTGATCAACCTATGGATAATTATGGTAATGTGATACCAGCCTCGTTATTACAAAAACCATCAATTGATTTTATCCGAGAACGTTTCAAACAATATGAAGGTGTTAAGTATATTGGTAAGAAGACTGTATTTCCAGCAGTAACAAAAGCACTTGAGTCAATCAAAGAATTCACTAATATTAATGATTTACTTGATGTCGTTATGCAGGCAGTTGATTCAACAAATGTTATACATGAATCTTCAAAGTCTGTAGGTGGAAAAATCTCACCATATGAGAGAGCACTTAGAAATTCAAGGAGTGCTTTATCTGAAGCATTTAGTGATATATATAATCAATTTGATCCTGCTGCGGTTACTGATTTACAAGAAAGTGAAGCCCGTAATAAGAAATCACTTGATGATCAAACTGATGCTATCAATGATGTTACGGAAGCAGAACGTAGACGTGAGAAGGCTATTAATGATGCAATTAAATCTATCACCGATCAACAAGGTGGGATGTATCGTGGAAATGTGCGTTATGTCAGGCATGGTGAATTTGGTGAGAATGATCTACGCTACATTGGTGGTGATGCCCCAAGTAGAACAGAATTAACCTCTGAACAAGATAGACTTGGTGCTCCACGTAAAGAACCTGGTTCCATTAGTTCTTGGTACATTAGGAATATAAAGGGTCTTGGTCAGAACATTGGACGGGAAATGTTCAATCCAACCGAACAACAGATCGGTTTCCAGACCCAAATTAAGATGCCTATCTTCATGGAGAATACTCCAAATCAGCAAGTTCAGGATCATTTAGATAAATCATTTAAAGAATTTATAAATTTTGATTCAATAGTTAAGCAAGTATTACATGAAGAATTTGGAAAATATATTGGTGGTCGTAATATTGATGACATTGTTAAAGTGTCATCTACTACTGAAGATGGTATGGTGGAGATCCCACTTGGTACACATGGTGAATTATATGAAAAATCACAAAAAACTTATGATGGAATAAGTGTTGGCGCTGCAAACGATCCAAAAAATATCAGGGATGCTAGTGAATTAGAAACTCGTAGAACTAAACAGACATTAGGTGTTGTTACTGTAGAATTCGAACCCCCAATGAAGGAACTGGAAAAAATTGGAGGTTTTAATACTGCAGAAGTAATGAATCGTGTAATTCAGCGCATTACTCCACAAACAGGTGCATTAACTCAAAAAATGGGTGGTAAAGACATTGATGTTGTGAAAGGACCAACTGTTATTACTAGAGTAATGAGTGAATTGGCTCAAAAAACATCAATGACTAACACTGGACTCTATAAAATGGGTGACTTGCTTCGTGGAATATCATGGCGATTCGCTTCACTTTCCATGTCATCTATGGGTGTATACTTCTCCATACAAGGCTTAATGATGACCTTCCAACAAGGTCTAGGTGCTATAACAGCACCACTTGCTGATATTGAAGCCCTTATGAAGAACATTGGTATGTCTACTGCTTTTGGAGATGGCATTATGAATGCGTCCAAAGCAATGGAACAACTCAATGTTGAACGAGATGATTTC
>JAKPKF010000257.1 GCA_029553845.1 bacterium
ACAGAATTATACAATTCTTCATCAAAATATTGCCCTGATGTAGTACCATACATAATCTTTGTATCTGAAGCCCTATCTGTTATCCAATTAACTGTAGCATGTCTAATAGCTACCTCTGTTAATACAATTCCAGATACTAACTGTGCCGGCGATGTATATTGTCCTTTCAGATTTACAGAATATGAAGCTGAAGGTGTTGGATTAGCCTTACTTTCATCAGTTCCATCTGTTACTAAAACCTTATAGTAGTAGGTTGCACTCTCCGAAACAATGTCAGTATAGGAGAGACCTGTGGTAGTACCTATCTCAGCCCAATTCTGCCCATTCAAACTTCGAAGTATATGGTAGGATAAATTACCATCCCCTTTATATACAGGTTCACCCCAGCTTAAAGATGCTCTCCAAAGTTCAGCCTCTTTTATGGAACTGTCCACTAAGGATAGATTTAAGACTGGATCTGGAAGTGAGCTATTTAAAACGAATGTCCCTGTTATCACATTGCTAGAGGAATAGCCATCTTGATCATCAACTGCTACGACATAAACGGTATTTGATCCCTTTATAGCTCCTTTTAGCATTCTAGTGCTTACAGATGTTCCATCGACAGGTATATACAAGCTACTATTGTTAGCTAATGTCGCATAACTACTTGGTGGATTTGTATTTACCATATAGTAATATTTTGCAACAGTTCTTTCCTCTCCAGCTAGTGCTGCTGGCCATGATAGACTAAAATTATTCGAATCACTCGAATTAGGTGTTACTGTAACCTGAGCTTCGGCTTCAAATGTAGGTGCTTGTCCTCCATAGGATATTCCACCGCTTACATACACACTTACATTGCCGGCGGTATCTACTGTTCGGAAATATATAATATTATTTCCCACTATTATTTTAGGGCCGTCTTTGTCAGCATCAAAATAGTATGTGTAGTCAGAATCAACCAAGGGAATATAGTCAATCCCTAATCTATCCTCGTGGGTAGATCCTGTCCAACTATTCGTATCATTTATACTGTATTGCCAACCTAGTACTGCACTATTGTCAGAACTTGCTACTGAGCCACTACTTGGCCATGAAAAGAACATTTCGCGAATATTCCCAAAACTACTACTAGGCATAGAGATATAGCTTACATTTGTTGGTTTGTCTCCATCAAAATGGTAAGTAAACAAAGTATAGGAGGCTAAATCTCCAGTAAAGATATTCCCTTGGGCATCGACAGTCTGAATTCGTAGATAATAGGTATGGGTACCTGTGAGTGTTGGAGATGTGAAATTACTTGCAGTTTGGAAAGTTCCTTGAGTTTCAGGAACTGTAGTTTCATCTGTTCCCCAATATACAAAATATCCAGCAATTCCACTTGCATATTCACTTGTATCATCAGGGTCTATAGGTACAGACCATTCAAAATATGGACTATTCCAATTGTAAAGTGCCGATGTATTTTCAATAGTAATAGTTTTAGAGCTATCGTTAAAAGCATCTATATTTGAAACATTTTCTGGTTTCTTACTATCTTTTACATACACATCACCATCTCCGAAATCAATCCAGCCCAAATCATTAGACCATACATAACCAGAGAATATCCCTGTTTGGGTATCTACAACTACATGGCTTCCATTATTATCAAAATCCAGCGTTCCCCCAGTATTTACAACATAAGCAGAACCAGATACAAGCCCTGTACTGTATGCTACATACACTCCTGCAGTTTCTCCACTTGTAAATTTAATCCACCCAACATCTGTGGACCATGCATAGCCTGATATGGTTCGTCTATTGTTATTACCAGGATCAGGGTCTGATATTACAACATTAGAAGCGTAAGTGGTAGAATTAAAATCTATTTTATTTCCTGTATTCATTACTGTGGCTTGTCCTAGGACATTACTTTGTCCAGCTGCAAATATCCTTGGTGCAAAATAACCAATTATTGTAAAGAGGGCAAGAGTAGAGACTAAAAGTAATGTATTTTTTATTATTTTGTGAGCAGTGATCTTCATAGCTTTAAAAAGGGACTTACCCCCTCACTTATAGAATAACATATCATATATCTTTTGGAAAATAAATTGTAGATTGGTTAAATGGCAGATTCTTTTGAGGAATTGATTGAGGCATATAGATCTTGTAGGGGAAATAAACGAAATTCTAATTATGCCCTTGATTTTGAATTCAATTGGGAATCTAGATTATGTTCATTAGAAAAGCGTATAGGGAATGAAACTTACAAGCCCGGGTATTCTACTTGTTTTGTGATTACATATCCAACTGTGAGAGAAGTTTTTGCTGCGGAATTTATGGATAGAGTAGTTCATCATTATTTAATAAATAAAATAGAGCCTAAAATTGATAAAACTTTTATTAATGACTCCTATGCCTGTAGGAGAAATCATGGCAGTATAGCTGGAGCGTTAAAGCTTCATAAATACTTGAACAAAATAACAAGAAATCAGACATCTAAAGCATATTTTATACAATTAGATATAAAGAGCTTTTTCTACAATATTGATAAAACTCTTCTATATGACATTTTAATTAATCATGTCAAGAAATTAAAATTTTCCACAGATGAATTTAATGAAATTTCGTGGCTAAGCCAAGTTATCATTTTTAATGATCCTTCAAAGCATTATATTATTAAAGGTGATCCTAAACTTTTTAATACTCTTCCAAAAGGTAAGAGTCTTTTTACTAATCCTCCTAATAAAGGGCTTCCTATTGGGAATCTTACCTCACAGTTTTTTGCGAATCTTTATCTTAATGAAGTGGACCAGTTTATTAAGCGAGAATTAAAAATAAAGTATTACCTCAGATATGCGGACGACATGATTTTACTCTCTGATGACAAAGATGAACTTTTTATGGCAAAGGAAAAAATTCAGCGTTTTCTAGAAGATAAGTTAATATTAAAGCTAAAAGATGAGAAAACTAAGTTTGGATTGGTATATGATGGTATAGATTTTCTTGGTTATTTTGTTAAACCCAATTATGTTCTTTCAAGAAAGCGGGTCGTATCTAATTTGAAGAAAAAGCTTTACTACTTTAATTCTGGATTTTTAATTAACAGAACTTACTGTAATGAAGAAGCTGTTCCACTTCATGACCCACCTTCTTACGACGAGATTGCAACAATCTGTACTAGCATAAATTCGCTATTTGGACATTTAAAATGGGCAAACTCCTTTAATCTACGACAGGACATTTACAATAACCATCTAGGGATGTTAAAGGAGTATTTAGACCCTAAGGATGACCTATCTTCATTCAACATCAAGTCTGATTTAGGAAAGTCTTAAACAAGCCTTTTTAAAGCCAGAGCCTTTGGATATAGTGGTAGTCCTCTCAAGGGTTAAGATTTAGGCTTGTCCCTGCGTCCAGCGGTACCATCCCCTTAGCATTTTAATAATTTCTTCATCTGTTTTAATCAGATAGGCCATTTTCTTGTCTGTTATGAGCTTCAACTCGTGAGCCATTCGGATTCTGTACTTCAGTTTTTGGAAGCTAATTAATGCACTTCTTACATATCCTGCTTTCTGGGAATTTATATGTCCGTTAGCTGTAGTTACCCAGTCAAGGGTTTCCCAAGCCAATGTTAAAATATCTCCGCCTAGTGTATATTTGTACTCTTTTGGGAAGTTCTGCACTAGGCCGTAGAGATATTTTATTAATTTGTACAAAGCAATGTAAACTTTCTCATTGCTTTCATTATTTGCTAAAGGCATGATACTTGCTCCCCTCGAACACAACGCGCATTGTTATTATTTGACTTATTATTGTTATTTGTGTTCCCATTATTTAGATTGACGTTCCACGCGTTAGCTCTATTATTTGAGTTCTCAGTAGAGGACCAGAAAGATAACTTGTCGATTTCTACTATCCACCGGAGATCTGGACGTCCTTAAGCTCAGCTTAGGCATAGAGAAGGTCTCCTGTATCACAATACCCATTGGGTACGACAAGTAGGGTCAAATATTCGCCTTTCTTCACAAGCCGTAGCCTTTATCCAAGGTCGAGAGTGTGAAATCTTGCATAATCCTATGGTATACCAAAGAACTAAGATATGGCAATACCCTATAGTTTAAATTGAAAAGAAAAATTAAGAAAATTTTATTGACCCCCTCGAACACAACGCGCATAGATATTAATTGACTTAGGATTGATATTTGTGTTCCCAGTATTTAGATAGACGTACCACGCGTTAGCTCTATTATTAGAGTACTCAGTAGAGGACCAGAAAGCATTCCCAGCATTGGGTAAATTATTTGCACTACCGTCTATATATGCTTGCATAAGCTCTTTCTGAGAGGGAAGCCTCCAATCTGTTTCTACACCTGTAAGCCCATTGTTATCTGCATCTGCATTATCTCCATCTAACTGAAGATTGAGACAAAACTCTGTAGCAGAAACATCATTATCCTCTGTATATGCATTTGTTGGATCCTGATTATCACAATACTCATTAGCATTTCCTGTAGAGTTGAAATTACATGAGGTATTAGTTGGATTGACTCGATTATCACCTAGAGTCCATATAAACTCATTATCTAATGTATTGACAGTTTTATCTGACCAATATAGTTTGGTTAGAGCATCCTTATAGACTTTGTTAGATGAGAGTGCCTGTGTAATACTATTATCAGTAACAGAAGCTGCGGTTCCACCCTGTGCTGTTAGAGTCCAAGTCTGTTCTTCTGCAATGTATTCGTTTGCAGTACCTTCGGCTGCAATCCAGTCATCGTATGAGATATTGGCTTGCTCTGGATACTTACCTAGCACAGCTGAGCCTGTAAGTATACTTCTTGTACCATTGGCATAGAAAGTTTTACCTGGGATGACATCAGCGGCCGTAGCAGTACCTGTAGGAGCCCACTCTGCTGCAGATCTGATACGATTCCACATAGAACCCCAATCTCCCCAAGTGCCTGCAGATGTAGAACCATAGCCCAATGTGGTTAATGAAGTATTAATATCTGCAATACGAGAAGTTTCATTTGATACTGGAGAACCTCCACTCTGTTCTGCAAAAATCCTAACTGAAAAGATTACACCCAGGGTAACTATAATCACTGGGATTAGATACAAAAAATGATTATCAAGCTTATGTTGCTTGAGCTTAATAAATAGAGAAGACATTTTTTTCATAGTTAAGGCAGACTAATATTACTCTTCTAATACAATACACCAACCCTATCCCAAATATCAAGCGGGGCTGCCCTAGGGCTGCCCCGCCCAATGTTAAGGAATCTGCTTTCTAATATGTAACCACTGGTAACTATCTACGTTCTCCTCACTAACAAGCCCCGCTTCAACTGGATTCCTTCGCAAGTAGGCAATGACACCGTGTAGGTCTTTGTTTCCTACAATCCTTCTCACTCCAAAAGGCCCCTGAAAGAGATGCCCAACCTTGCTATATTTTCGATTAAAATACATGACATAGGATGTCATAAAAGCACCCATCAATTTCGGAATAACCTGCCAATAGTCTGCACATTTAAAAACAAAATGATAATGGTTGGGAAGGTAGCAATACGCCACCAATAAAATTTTGTACTTTCTAAGATATTTGTACATCAATCCTCGAAAGACTTTGTAATCCTTCTCCTGGAGGAATATATTCTTCTTGTGGTTTCCCCGATTGTAAATATGGTAATAGGAATTCGGCTTGTATATTGTATTGTTTCTGTTCTTCTTCATATAAATGAAGAATAGCAGACGAATATGAACTTCCGATTAACTTCCAGGGCAGCCCTAGGGTTGCCCTAAATTCGCAGAACCATTTTCATTGGACACTGCAATAATTAATCGGTTTATTAGTAGAAAAATCGAGATTACCGATTTTCTTCATAGAACCTGATTCTGCCGTTTTTTTCTTGTAAGCAAATTAAGAATATGCTCATTGGTTGCAAATCTTCACCTCTCTGGCAACTGTTCGGAAATTCCGAACAGCTTGAACTGTTTCCATTTTGGAAATAATTGATTCTCTTTTCAATTCTCCTTCCTTATATATCCTGTAAATGGGTCATCACTCCCTTTTAATTTGGTCAAATTCGACCAAATTAGGGCTGCCCTTGTACCAACCCCTAAATTTTTCCATTCCAATCGTTTTAGAGTGAGAATATAAAATCAGGATTATTTTCAAAGGTTGTAAATTCGTGACCTTTGAAATCTTTAAGAGTTGCGTATCTTGCTAAATCAGCAATAGAAACATATTCAACTTCTCATTTTTAATTTGGTGTAATTCCCCCAAATTAAAATTCCCGTTATTTCTTCAAAATATTCTTCCTTTTAAATGTGTATAACGCAAAGAGGTAGTACATTAGGAAAGTCTGATT
>JAKPKF010000262.1 GCA_029553845.1 bacterium
TTACCGCCATTCCCACACTGTAGATTGGCATACCCAGATGACAGGGGAAGCATCAGCCAAGGCTTTGAAGATTAAACTCTTTGACATGGATATGTATTCCAAGCGTATCGAGAAGGTGTTTATTGAGGGCACGAAGAAGCGACTTGACCTTATCATGGAACTTGTCAGACTTCGAGACAACCTCCAACCAGAAGCGTTTACCATTAGTTTCGAGCGTACTTTGCCGACTGATGTCGAGACACTTATCCAAGTTCTCACTGGTGTTGACTGGATTAGCGACCAGACCAAGCAGGAATGGGTAGGGCTTAACTCTGATATCGAGCAAGAGCGATTGAATGGTGAAGCACCGATGATTAACCTTGATGATTTTCCTAGCGAAGAAAGTGAAAATGCGGTAGACTCTGAGTAAAGGAGTTACTATGGTTGTTTTAAGTTTATTCGACGGAATGTCTTGTGGGCAGCTCGCTTTGAAAAGGGCGGGCGTTCGTGTTGATAGGTACTATGCTAGTGAGATAAAAAGCCATGCAATCAAGGTTACGCAACACAACTTCCCCGATACAATCCAACTAGGCGATGTGAGAAATATAAAAGCAGAGAATCTTCCTAAGATTGATTTACTTATTGGTGGTTCACCTTGCCAAGACTTCTCTAATGCGAATAAAGAGCGTTTAGGACTAGCAGGAGCAAAATCATCGTTATTTTTTGAGTTTGTAAGGTTATTGATAGAATGTAAGCCAAAGTATTTTTTACTAGAAAATGTAGCAATGACAATTCAAGATAATAATCTTATAAGCAAATTGCTTGGTGTTTTACCTGTAAGAATTAATTCTAACCTTCTATCTGGACAGAATAGGGATAGGTTTTATTGGACAAATATACCTGGCATGGGAATTGATTTGTTTGGTACATATATAACACAACCAAGTGACAAAAATATAAAGATGCAATCAATAGTTGATGGATATTATCCTTATGAAAAAAGCAGGGCTTTACTGGCAAGGGCTGGTTACTCGTGGTCTAAGGGAATGCAACCAGTCAAAATGTTTCATAGATTTTATGCAAAAGGTTTTGGTAATGTGGTATTCAAATCAGAGCAACATTTTCTGGATTGCAAAGAAGATTACGATGCTAAATATGATGGAATAGCCGCTAATATTGATATATCTAAAGCCTCAGATGTTTATAAAGGTATTAGGACGATAAACAGACGTGAGTGTGAGAGATTACAGACAGTTCCAGAAGGATATACTGATTGTGTAAAAGAATCACATGCAATTAATCTCCTGGGTGACGGATGGACAGTTGACGTTATAG
>JAKPKF010000332.1 GCA_029553845.1 bacterium
AGAGGAGATAAACCCGTACGAGAAAATAACAAAAGAATATGTAGGGGCATTTGCTAAAGACGAGGAAAAGGGGGATATAAAAAGGTTGAGAGAAGAGGTTAAGGACACCCCAGAAGAGTGGGATAGATTGAGAAGAGATGGTGCATTGGCTTTTTACATAGAATTGGAGGATTGGCTATTCGATAATGGATATGTTAAAGATGGAATGATAAGCGTACCTACAGAAATATTCATGGACTTTGTGGCAGAAGAATTAAAATTAGGAAGGAAGAAGAAATGAAGACGATAATACGGGGCAAAGAATATGATCTCACACAAGAGGAGCTTGAGTTTGTAAAGGTAGTCTATGGGTACTGGGAAGAAGAAGATGGGGTGTATATCTTTGGCGAGGTTAAAATTATCCCAATGTCTAGCTTGACAAAGACGCTGGGGGTGACAAAACAAGCATTGTTTGACAGAAACAAAAGAAACCCACAGAAATATGTACTTCACAGGCTCGGTCCTGTCACCTATATTTATGATTGGGAATTACCTAACTGGGAGATTAAATTAAACAAGAAAGAAAATGGTAATAAATAAGTGTCCCGAATGTGGAGGACATAACATATCCACTAGCAGGGAAGCAGGTTGCTTCTATTGGTTAATTGTCCTGTTCCTTTGTCTGTTGCCCTTGTTCTTTTATCCATTCCTTCCGAAGGTTGCAAAATGTAAGGATTGCGGTTGTAAATGGAAAGTGTAATAATCAGATAGGATCTTATTAGACAAAACTAGAAAGGATAAGACTCGTAGATTAAACCCTATGAAGTTAGTTAGTAGGAGAGCATTGAAAAGATATAAGAAATTAAGTTGGAAAGAAAAGACGAATGTTAATAAGTTCATACAATCACAAGGAAAAGTGGAAGCGAGGTAGATGCGAGGTTTGTGGAAAAATCAGAGAGCTATGCCAACACCATATTGATGGGAGAGAGAATACAGAGGAAATTATATGGGTATGTAGTAATGGTGGAAAGGTATTTTATACAGACCCTTGTCATCAGAAGATACATAATCCAACCTCTTTTGGTTTACCTAGTAGTTGGGCTTACGATAACGGATATTTGAGAAGATTAGACGGAGAGTATAGACCAAAAAAAGGTAAACCTAGTAAGTGGAAGATAAAAAAAAACTATGACTAAAAGCTTAATCAAAGAGATAGAAAACAAGAGAATAAAGAGGTCATTTAGATCACAGGAGTTTAGCAATTCCATTAAAAGATTGAGGGCTTTGGTTGATAGGGAAAACGAAAAAGAAAAGGATTTAGAGAGGCAGGAGAAAGTCAAGCAGAGTGAAGAGATAGTGAAATATTCTCTAGAAGACTATGAGGATATTTTTAAGAAATATACTAAAAAGTTAGAGTCTTTATTAAATTAAGTGGGGGACAAAATGAAAGTAGTTTTCAATGGTTCGTTGTGTGAGATAGAGA
>JAKPKF010000380.1 GCA_029553845.1 bacterium
TTTCAACATTGGTTTGCCAAGTAGCTAAACCAAATGCATCACCGGAACAAATTTCTTCGGCAACATCTGTAACATTTGTAGTTGCACAACAAGGTTTAATTACAGCGCCATCATATTCACAACTAATTGGAGAAGGCACAAAATGTTCAAAAGTTGCAGTAATATTAACATCAAAAATACTAGCTGTCCACTCTCCGCTAACAATTGCTCCACAATCTCCTCCTGTTACAAAAGTAGTATTAACACCACCTGCACTAAATGTATTTGGGTAAACATAAATTTCGATTACACTATTTTGGTTATAACCTGCCATATCTGTTAAATCAAGGCTTACACTTGCAGTAGTTAGAGGTTCTAAAAACTCCTCATCATAAACAACCATTCCATCAACCATAATAGTAACCCAAAAGTGAGTATAATCTCCTGTTTGATGAATATAACAATAGCCTGCCAAATCAAAAGTAAAATTTATCGAAGTAGCATTTCCTCCTATTCCACTAGCTGGCACTTGCATATAGGCTGCATTATTAACACCTCCGAAAGGACAATTAACGACACTTACATCAGAAGAATTTTCGCTCATAGTGTATTCATAAGGTACACTTGGACCGGCAGTATTACAACAAGCCAAGCCACCACTTATACCATTATACTGTAATGTAAAATCTTGTGGATTTTCAGCGATACAAGGATCTACTGCATTAGTTGGATCAGGAGTAATATCGAAGACATCTCCTAAATGAGATAAATTACAATCATTTTGCCAATTTGATACCCATTCACAATTAACAGCATCAAAGCTAATATCAACAATATCACTAATATCATCAGGGGTATTAGGATAAATTGTCATACTGAGAGTATCACTAGCTAGCAAAGAATTATCATACTCACAACGTATCTCCCAAGGAAGATTTACTGTAGTGGTATTACAGAAATATGAACTATTTATTGTAATCGGGACATTGAAGTCATTACAATTAACAGCAGTTTGAGTAACATCTCCAGCAGGAGTTGTAACTGTAATAACAGCAGGCGAGATCACAATACTTGGCATAAACATAACATGAGCCTGAGCTCCAAAGTCTCCAGAGATAGATGAAGATATTTCAGTACCACTCTGTTCTATTGTTATATAACCACCTGTACC
>JAKPKF010000417.1 GCA_029553845.1 bacterium
TACATATAATATATATATGTAATTAAGTGTAACACGTGTAACAGGTGTAACAGTATCTCTCTATATGTCGTTTTTCTTGGTTACATCTCTGTTACTCCGTTACGCATTATTACATGTAGAATAAAAATAACAGTGGACTAGTGACTACTCCCACGACTGAAGTCGCGGGCATCTAGGCTTTCGCCACAGACTGTAATCCCAGTCTGAGAATATTTTTTGAGGCATTAAGATCTCGATCCATTACCAGACCACATTTCAGACAGTTATGGACCCTTTCCGAGAGACCTTTCTTTACGATTGAACCACAGCTTGAGCATATCTGAGATGTATAGGCGGGATTGACCAGGACCACTTTACGACCGGCACTTTCAGCCTTGTACGTAACGTATGTCCTGAATCTATTCCAGCTTGCATCCAGCACGCTTTTAGCCATGTAAGGTTTCTTTTCAATGAGATTCTTGATATCTATATCTTCAAGACAGATTATATTGTAATCATTCACTATCCGATGGCTGAGTTGGTGAGCAAAGTTATCTCTGAGATTACCAAGTCGTTCATAGATATGACTGACTTTCTTGGCAGCTTTCTTGCGTTCTGGTGATCTATGGGGGAGCTTGTCTTTCTTACTCTGCGCTGTGGCAAGCTTTTTTTCACAAGATGCCAAATATCTTTGATTCTCTATAAATGTTCCATCTGAGAATACTGCGAAATTGGATATTCCCACGTCTATGCCTACCGCTTTCTCGGAATCTGGTACTGCGTCATTTGGTGCATCTTCTACTAAGAACGAGACATACCATTTTTTGGTAGATGATCTTTTTATGGTCAGCCTCTTAATGGTTCCATCAACTTTCCTATGCAACCAGACCTTAATATCTCCGATTTTGGAGAGATGCAAAACGTTATCCTTGAGCGCGAAACCACTTTGAGGATACGTTAAGCTGTCATACCAGTTTCTGCCTTTGAACCTTGGATAACCTGGTTCTTCTCCTGCTTTGACCCTCCGGAAGAACGCTTTGAAAGCCAAGTCTACCCTTTGAACAGCTTCCTGAAGAACCTGAGAATAGACTTCCGATAGCTCAGGTTTGGATTCTTTCCAGATAGGCAGCATCCTCTTGGATTCAAAGTAGCTTATGGATCGATCTTCATTCTCCCAAGCATTCTTCCGCAAAGCAAGTGTCTGGTTATAGGTCCACCTACATAGATCAAGTTGCCGGTTCAATATTGCAACCTGCGACTTTGTAGGCTTCAATCTATACCGAAACACTTTATACATTGTTAGTTAATATGCACCATTGCCTAATATAGTTGTTGGTCTATAAGTACGGGCTGTATCCCGCCTCTGAAGAAGCGGGGATTAGCCCTGATTTTGTCCTAAAAAATATAAATTTTCGTATTATTCATTTGAATACATTAACTGTTGTATTATTATTGCCATAGCCGTATCGCTTTTTATATATTGTCCCATACTTTCTACGCTCTTCGTTGAGGAATCTGTTGTAATCTATGACTGCG
>JAKPKF010000444.1 GCA_029553845.1 bacterium
TTTGAGGCTGCATTTATGCTCGGCATGAAAGAATACTTTGGTAATGTTGATCACCTCAAGGTTAGTGTTAGTGAAGTACCTGTTGCTGGAAACACATATAGAAAACAATATCTCGTTATTTATGATTCAGTTCCTGGTGGGACGGGATATTTAAAGCAGTTATTACAAAACGAGAACTCCTTAATCGAAATATTTGAAAAAGCATTATATAAACTTGAAAACTGCTCGTGTAATGAAGACCCACAAAAAGATGGTTGCTATCATTGCTTGTATGGATATCGTCAAAGCAATAATATTGGTTCGATTTCAAGAACAACCGCTGTTAATCTTTTAAAGAAGATATTAAGTGGTAAAGATAATATCAAAGTCATTAAGAAGATTGCTGATATTCCTGTTAACAGCTTGTTTGATAGTGAACTAGAAAGAATGTTTATCGAATCATTACAACTTCTTAAGAAAGATGGGAGACCACTCACAATTATTAAAGACTTTGTTAATAACAAGGAAGGTTTCATTTTAAAGATTGGCGATTGCCGTTGGGAAATTGAACCTCAAGTCGAACTTGGTCCATCTGATGGAGTTTCTGTTAGATGCAAACCAGACTTTGTGTTCTGGCCGGATAAAGAAAACGGAAATCAAAAACCAATCGCTGTCTTTACTGACGGATTCACATATCACAAAGATATTGTCTCAGACGACACATTAAAACGTGAGGCTATCAGGAGAAGTGATAAATTCAGAGTATGGTCCTTCTCATTTAACGATGTTATTAGTATGTCTCAGCCAAAAGGAGACTATGCGACTGCGACATTGCTACCTGAAAAGATGCCAAGCCCAACAGTGTATCTTAAGATGGTCCAAGCAAAGGAAATTGCTAAGTCTGTCAAACCTTCAAAAGTTGAGCCTTTAGAATTATTTGCTGAATATCTTGAAAACAAAGATGCTGAAGAAGCTTTCGAAATCCATGCTCAAGCATATTCTATTGCTATGCTTAATATGGCTCTTAAAGATAAAAATGACGAATTCTCTAAATGGCGTTCTGAAACAGAAGAATTAAGAGACCAAATGCATGTCTATGATGAATTTGCCTTTGGCAAAACTGTGTTTGGAATATACCAACCAAGATCAATAAATAATTGCTTAAATATCTATGCCAATATCGATGTGAGCCATATGACCGCATCTTCAATCCCTTATGTTTTTGCACTCTTAAATGATGAGGAATCAACTAGGGGCGATAAGTATGAAGAAGAATGGAATGGTTTCTGGCAATTTTTCAATATGATGCAATTCTCTGACAACTTCTATGGATGTTCTACAAATGGGCTGGCCTCATCTGTTTATGAATCATTGTTGTTGATGGGCGATGACTCCCACGAAGATGAAGAAGCGTCTGGTTGGGATGAAATCAAAGAACAAATATATACTGATGAAGCCATTGAATTTATGCAGGCTTGTATTGATGCTGGCATCGAAGCGCCTTCAGTGGTTGGTTATGAACTCGAAGGTGATAATGGCGTTATCATCGCTGAAGGTGAAATGGCATGGGAAACAAGGAAGATTGTCTTCTTAACAGCAGAACAACTAGAAGAAAATAAAGAAGTTTTTGAAGAACATGGCTGGACAGTTGTTGATTCTTCAAATGGAGTCGAAGTATTAGGAGGTAATTAGTATGGGTCAACCTATCGTAGCTATATCGGATGATTTTTTAGGCGCATTTGCTAAACTTCCTAAAGCTGTCCAAGCTAGTGCTATCACTTTTATTAATAAATTTAGAAACAATCCTCGTTCATCTGCAATTAATTATGAGAAGGTAGTTAATGCCGTTGACGATAAAATGCATTCTGTAAGAATTAACGATGCATATAGAGCCATCATTGCTCATGAAGACTCGAGTGAAGTTTATCTTTTGCTTTGGATAGACCATCACGATGAAGCATATCAATGGGCAATGAAAAAGAAATGCGAAATCAACAAGATAACTGGTTCTGTTCAAGTGTTTGACGTTGTAGAAAAAGGCACTGTCGAAGTTGAGTCTACGAGCGAACTATTATTTAGTAAATTTACTGATAATCAGTTAATTCAAATTGGCGTTCCAGAGAATCAATTAGAATTAGTTAGAAATGTTGTTGATTTAGATGATTTCTATGCAAAAACCGCCTCTTTTGCTAAAGATACATATGAATATTTAGAATGGCTTGCAAACGGTTTTACATACGAAGAAGTCCTTGAATTAGTTAAGTCTGAGCAAGAAGAAAATGTTCCAGAGAATCTTGAAGAAGCATTAAAAACTTCGCATTCTAAACAGTCATTTGTTGTCGTTGAAGGTGAAGATGAACTGCTCCAGATTATGTCTGAGCCTCTAGAAAAATGGAGAATTTTCTTACATCCATCTCAAAGAAAACTCGTTGAGAGAAGCTTTAAAGGTCCTGCTAGAGTAACTGGTGGTGCTGGTACTGGAAAAACAGTGGTAGCAATGCATAGAGCGAAAGAGCTTGTTAAACGACTTGATGCGGGCAAGCGTATTTTGTTCACAACATATACCGCTAATTTGGCCGGAGACATTATTGAGAATTTAAGAAAGATTTGCTCATCCCAAGACCTAAAGAAAATAGAAGTTATTCATTTAGATTCGTGGTTGGCTCATTTCTTAAAACTAAATGGATATAACTATGTTGTTGATTATGACCAGATTCCTGATATGTGGGAACAAGCATTAGCTCAATCTGGAGAACATCTTGATTTGACTGCGGATTATATCGCAGAAGAATATTCAAAGATAGCAATAGTGCAAGATGAATTCTCTCTTGCCTCTTATATGTCTGCCTCTCGTATTGGACGTGGAATACGTCTTGATAGAGGGACAAAAGCAAAAATATGGAAGGTATTCCAAGAGTACTTGAGAATCATTCGAGACAAGCAAATTAGAGACGTTGATACAGCTATGTATGAGTGCCGCAAAATTCTCGCTAATAATCCATCATCTGTTGATTATCAGTTTATCATCATAGATGAAGGGCAAGACTTTGGCATAAACGCTTATAAATTTTTGAGATTAATTGCTGGACCTGAACACGATAATGATATGTTCATTGTTGGCGACGCTCATCAAAGAATTTATAAAAAGAAAGCACCTCTTTCAAAATGCGGAATCAATGTCAAAGGCAGAAGCAGCTTATTAAAGATTAACTATCGTACTACGGAGGAAATTCGCAGATATGCTTTTGCATTATTAAAAGGCATTCCATTTGATAATCTTGATGGAGAAGTGGAATCGCAAGACAAGTGCCAATCGTTAACTCATGGTGAAAAACCAGTGATTAAAAATTTCAAAGATGCAAATGCGGAATTTGAATATGTTAAAGAAGAAATTAATAAATTAATTGAGTCCGGTGCTGACAGTAGGAATATTTGCGTTGTTTGTAGAACAAATAAGTACATCGATGAATATCTTTCCAATTTCACCAATGCTGGAATTAAGACTTATGAAATAAGAAGAAGCAAAATCGATGATAGAAACAAAGATGGAATCCGTATCGCCACAATGCATAGAGTCAAGGGACTTGAGTTTAGATATGTCTTTGTTGTTTGTTGTAATGATAGAGTCGTTCCTCTTGCTAGTGCAATAAACAGCGAGGACCCAATTTCAAGAGAAGAAAGTATCGTTTCTGAAAAATGCCTCCTATATGTCGCTTTAACAAGAGCCCAAAAACAAGCATACATTTGCTCATATGGTAAGCCATCAGAGTTTATTAAAAGCGAGCTAATGGATGAATAATAAAGAAAAACGTAAATACATGACAGATTTGTTGGTTTTTCAATCAACACCTTTTATGTCTGAGTTCGAAACAAGGAAAGACTTTCTTAAAAAGACTCCTATTATCCTATATAAATATAGATCTTTTGATAAATACGCTTTTGAAATGATTGAAGACGGATATGCTTATTTGGCCCCGGTTAAAGGTCTTGATGATCCTTTTGACTGCCTTAATGATTTTACTATAAATGATTTCTATAACGAGAAGACTCACAAGATTACTCCAAAAGCGGTTGATTTCATTATTAAGTTAGTTTGCCCAAAAGGCATTCAAAACTTATCCCCTAAAGAAGTTAAAAAGTTAGCTCTTCAATGCATAAAAGAAGATGGCATAGATTATGAAAAGGTTCCTAAAGTCGTCACATCAAATGGTGTTATGACTAGAACGGAGGTTGAGCCATTATTTGTGGTGCTTAATACATTTAATGAAAATTTTGAAGGTGTGATTGAAAGTGCAAAGCTTGATGGATTTGCTAAGAGTGCAATGTCTCCTGGTGATAGGGTAGGTATCTGCTCGTTATCAGAAAAGAGAGATAACAAAGTTATGTGGTCCTTGTATGGAAATAATTATGAGGGTTACTGCATTGAGTATGATATCCCAAAAAGACAAGAGGTAACTCCTAATCTTTGCCCAGTCATCTACACAAAAAGAAATAACAATAAGTTTATTGAAAAGATGATTGAATATGCTATGGGGGCATTCATGCGAGCAGTTACCGATGGCCATCTAACTGGTAACATTGGTGCATCGATGGATTTGTTCTGCACAAAAGATACTGATTGGTCATATCAAGCAGAATGGAGACTAATTGCTAAAGCGGGTGGTAAATTCCGTTATCTAAATATCAAGGCAGTATACCTCGGATTCAAAGTTAAGAAATCTAATGAGAATAAGATGAAGAGGCTTGCTAAAGAAAAAGGATTTAGTCTATTCAAAATGAATCCACCGAATGGCAAAAAGAAAATAACTTATTTCAAGATTATTTAGGGCAGCAAAAGCTGCTTTTTCTTTAACTCTTTAGAGTTAATAACCTTAAAAACCATACGAGAATACGGCACACGACAAAAAGCAAAGACTATGAAATGATGGATTTGCTGGAAGATGGCGGATATGAGGAACTAAATCCCGATAGCGAACGCAGCGTTGCCTTCTATCATGTAGCAACCGACCACACGACCAATATTACTTATAAACAGGCGGATT
>JAKPKF010000470.1 GCA_029553845.1 bacterium
TACCAATATCGCCACCACTGACTTAGTGATGATTGTGGCCAAAGGTGATATTACCATCAATCCTAATGTAACCAGAGTTGACGGTATCCTTTTTGGTAAGAGTATCACTGCCAGTGGTGAATCAGCCTCTCAGCTAGTTATCAATGGTTCTATTTATGGTTTAAACAGTGTTGTCTTAAACCGAAGTTTTAATCCTAAGAAGTCCAACAACACAACTCCAGCAGTTGAAGTCAGATATAACCCCTCATTAATCTTTAAATTACCTGCCAAGATGATTCAAAATATTACTAGGTGGAGATTACTGCAGTGAAAAGTTTATTAAGTTATAAAGTAGAAAGAATGAATAAAAAAACAAAAAATATAAAACAACAAGGACAAGTAGCGTTGATGGTGATATTGGCTTCGGCTTTGATTTTGACTTTGGGATTGTCAGCTTCCCGTCAGGCCACAGTGGAAACTAAAATCGATACCGATCAAGAAATGTTAAAAAAAGCTTTTAATGCGGCTGAATCTGGAATCGAACATTACTTTGGCACTGGCAGTACCAAATACACTGGAGATGAACTCCAAGGTTCAGCCAATTTAAATGTTAAAAACTTTGGTGACAGTCAAAAACTATCATTCAACAGTGTGACTCTACCAGGAGATACAGAATACTTTTGGTTAGTTGACAGACAGATAAACGGATCTTTGGGAAGCAACTATTACAGTACTAGTAATCCTTCAATTTCAATTTGTGATCTGGACAAGAAAACCGGTACTTACAAAATCAGTTACTTTTACCTATCAGGTTCAACCTATACTAGATCAAATCAAGTAGTGACAACTGATTCTACTGGTTGTATTGATGGTGGTTTTAATCTGTTAGCCGGTAATTCTTTGTTACTAACTGTAACTCCCATCGGTTGGGCTTCAAAGATTCAACTAGGTGGCTCAACCAACTTCCCAATTCAAGGTGAAGAAATCAGTTCGACAGGAATGGTCTCAGGAGTTAATAATACTGTCACCATCTTAAATCGTTATGAGGTACCAGGTTTTATGCTGGAAGCAATAACTTCAGGTGGAAAGGTGACGAATAACTAGTTATACTGGATGTATGAGTAATGTTGTAGGTTTAGATATTGGTCAAAACGG
>JAKPKF010000475.1 GCA_029553845.1 bacterium
ACTCATTTTCGGCAATGGGCAACCCAAAGGTTAAGGGAATATATAATCAAGGGCTTTACTTTGGATGATGAACGCTTGAAGCAAATGGGGGGTGGCAATTACTTTGATGAGTTGCTTGCCCGCATCAGGGATATCCGCTCCTCAGAAAAGATATTCTGGCGTAAAGTGCTGGATATATATGCCACCAGTATAGATTATGATCCCAGAGCGGAGGTTTCTCGGGATTTCTTTAAGGTCATCCAGAACAAGATGCACTGGGCAAGTCATGGACACACGGCAGCGGAAATCATCTATGCCAGAGCAGATGCCCAAAAACCATATCTGGGACTCACCAGTTGGAGTGGAGATCAGCCCCGGAAGGCAGATACCGAAATAGCCAAGAATTATCTGAATGAGCAAGAACTGGATATCCTGAATCGGATTGTCACTATGTATCTGGACTTTGCGGAATTACAGGCATTAAACAGGAAACCGATGCGGATGCAGGATTGGATTATCAAGCTGGATGAGTTTCTCAAACTGAGCGGTAGGGATATCTTGAAACATAGTGGTAAAGTAGCTCATGAAGAGGCACTGCAAAAAGCCCGTCTGGAATATGACAAATGGCAGCAGGAACAGCTTACTCATCCGACTGAAGTGGAAAAGCACTTTGTGGAAGTGATTGAAGAAGTGAAACAATTGGAAAAGAAAAGCCCCAAGAGAAAAATGTAATGGCACGCAAAACTACTCTAAAAACACATAAATTCACCAATAAACTGATCCCAAAGTCATCCTTAGTTGCTGGATATTGTCAGGGACTCCTAAACAGGAGCTCAAGCTCCGAGGTTATGATCCAGACGAGTATCTGCAGGAAAATGTGGTTTTTATGGAAGACCCTAATTACATAGATAGTATGATTAGTTCAATAATATAATCTATCTTACAAGAGAGGTGTTGAATGTATTTATCCCGACTATACATTAGAAATTACAGATCAATTAAGGAACTTAATATTGTTCTTAGTGAAACTGCTCCTTAGGATAATAAAATGAAAGAAATCGGCTCTATCGCAATGGACAAAAATTTATATAATGAAATCGTAAGATATATAAGTGAATTGACCTTACAGAGATTCTATTATCTTAATCTGGCAGATGATATCGCCAATTCCATTTTAGTAAGTTTTATGCAAAGCTCAACCTCCACCGATCCTTACGAGCATACAAAAGATTACATCAAGTCCGTATTCCCGAAGGCAGTAGAGGATGTATTTAGCTACTATCAGAAATTGACATTGCAATACTGCCTTACGAAAACTAAAGATCATAGTGTATCCGAAGATATTTCACAGGAAGCTATAAGGCAGCTATTATCATCAAAGAATAAAATCAATGATGTTTATTCTTGGCTAAGACAGGTAACGCATAATCTAATCTGTAAGCACTACCAGTTTAAAGCAAACGAAAAAGATTTGCACAACTTACTATATATGGAAACCTCTTCTTTACAGAATGTGATGGAATCTGGAACTACCATAGATATAGAGGGATTGGATCCCATTAAAAAGAAGGAAATTCTCGCCAGTCAGGAATATCGTGATTATTGTGCAATGCTATCATTCGATAGTATAAAAGAATATGCGTCTTCTATGAATGTTAGTGAAAAAGTGGCACAGAAAAGAAAAGAGAGAATCACCCGCAATATTAGGTCAAAGATACTACTCGCAATTGGGTGGGAAGCAAGCCACGAGATACTTAGCTACAATCAATACAACGCAATCCAGAAGTTTATCCGCGAGCTTCTAAAAATTGGTTGTAATGGCGAGGATATCAAGCAAAATAGTAAGCTAAATCCAAAGCTAACACAAGTTATGAATGGCATAGAAAGGATAGATGATTGGGGAATTACAATGGTAGATAACCATAGATTCCGGCTGTATATATTTCATTTAAACGCTGAAAAGCAACCGATCATAGCCACATTTTATATAACCTTGAATGAGAGAAACCACATCTCAGTAGAAAATTGCAAAAAAAACGAAATCATTGGTGTCCACCCAATTCCTGCTAACATACAGATACCAAAGGAGAAAGGTAAATCACTTTGGTCTTACGAAAAAATTATTTCACTTCTGAAGTAAAATATCTTCAATTCTGGCATCTCAATTTTCTCAATTTTGACACTTATATATTAGAGAAAAATTCAAAGGAGCGTTAAAATTAAGAAACTAATTCTTTACATAGTGTTGGCTGTAGTGTGTCTTAATCTGTTTTGTGCAGTTATCTACTGCACAGCCATTGAGCACCAAACTCTTCCCGTCTATAAAGGTTCATTAAATGATTCTATCGTTAAAATTGTTTACGAAGTTCCGAATCGATAATATTCATCGTGCGGGGTGGATATTTATCTACTTTATGGGAGAAAAAAGTGAAAAAAGAGTATAAGCTATTAAAAAGAAGTGAATGGCGAATCATACTATTATTTATTGCCCTTGCTCTAATCTCAAGCGTGTTAGATGCTATCAATACTTGGGATGCTTCAATAGAATATTTGAGCTTGATCGAAAGAATCGAAAACGATCATCGGCAACACCAGCGCATAGATATTGGTGACATTCGTATGGGTAAAAATAATGATAACTACTCCCCATCCCCTTTCAGGGAAAAGCATTGGTTGTTTTATGATTCTAAAAATCTTTACTATGCCGTAATCGCAGAAATAGATAGCAGCTTTAGTAGAGGAGTTGAAGCTGTCAGAGATGGCAACACTGCCAGTGATAATATTTACTTACAACTTATAACCCAACCAGAATCAAACCTTGCTTATGTTTATGGTTTTTCTCCGCTTGGGTGTAAAATGGATTATACAATAGATTATAGCTTTGGATCTAACTATAATTGGGATAGCAGCTATCAATACAAATCGGAACTCCATAATAACTTATGGTTTATTGAGGCAACGATCCCTTTTAACGATCTTCGGTACTCGGGAGCTCCACCCTATGAGTTTTCTGTGATGTTTAAAAGAACACACTACAAATCTATGTCTTACTATAGGTATCCTTATGTGGATTCAAAAATTGGATTAGATTATTTTAGAAGTTTTTATCCAATAACGATAGAAACTCATATCGAACATCAATGGAATCCTAAGCTTAAATTACACTCCACTATGGTCTATGATTTGCAAGAAGAACAGACAAATGATTTGGCTGATTATACTGGGTTAAACTTCAGCTTAAAACCAGGTCAGAATAGCACTGCCAAACTCACAATCCAACCGGATTTTTCAGATACACCTCTTGATTCTGAATCTAATGTGTATAACAGCAAGTACCCACCAACGATAGAAGAAAATCGCAGTTTTTTCATTGAGGACTATGACCTATTGGCACCAAATGCAGATTTTTGGTATACCCGAAAAATAATCAGCCCCATTATAGCATTGAAGTTCAATAGAATACAGAATAATAGCGCTTTAGCTGTTCTGGCGTTGAAGGATAAAGAAAATAGCGATGTGATGGATTCTGGAGATTATTGGTTAGCTGCCGGATATTCAAATAATGTCGGTAATAATCAAGTTATTTTCAATGCCTATACTCGCGGCTCTGAGGACTGGGCTGATTACAATTCTCTGGTGTACTTGATCACTGGCATACGACCAGGGAAAAATATACTTGTTAATCCAGAGTTTGGTTTTTCTTTTGACCATAAACCAAGCACAGACAAGGTCGGGACTTATGGTAAATTAGCCATTGCCTGGCAAGGTGAACACTTTTATCTTATGGGTGGTTCTGAATACCTCAGCCGTGATTTTACTGCGAGCATGGGCTCAATCAACGAAACCGATAGAGCGAATCTTGTAGCGCAAATTGAGTATCAAAAGTATTTTGATACTTACTTGAATTATCTTACATCCCAATTGACAATGTCAACAACATATAACCTTAAATTTGACACAAACTATTACCGGAGTTTAATATTTTCTACCAGTGCCACCGGATTTAATAATGTCCTTACCCTAAGCTACAACACTGACTATTCGGAAGAATATTTCAGCTACATTATGCATTCAACCTATGCTCATACTCTCGGATTATCATCTTCCAAATACCAATATTTAATGCCATCGGCAAGTTTTACATCCGGAAAAAGTATTATCTACAGCCAGAATAGGACTGCAGATTACTTCAGTTTTGTACCAACTATATGGACTGAGATCAATCAAAACACTACATTAGGATTGGGTATATACTATATCAAGTATAATGCCAAGCAAACAGATGTTTTTGATAATGAGTATTATTTTTCAAACATCAATTTGAAAACTCAGTTTGTTGACAAAATATCCATTACGCAAGGGATAAGGATTAATAACTATACTAATACTATAGTTCCAGCTTCAGATGTATCTTCGGCGATATTCAAAAATGGCTATATAGGGTATTATGTTAACATCGACTGGATGGTAACGAAACATTTCAATTTAATAACCGGATATAAGTCCATAGAAAGCAGATATAGAATGGATGAGGAGAGAGAATTAGCTGTAGAAGAACAGAATATGTATCTAAAAGTGGAATACCAATTCTAAATGGTTAGCATCATTAACAACTTCTATTCACACTCTAAAATACTATTTCCATATATTCGGAAGCGGTCATCCAAACTGATGCTTGCTTCCATTTTGACTATTAAGGATAATATGAAAACTCTATTGATGGTCCTGCTTCTTATGCCGTTCGTTCTTAGTGGGGCGACTCTCTATGTCGCCTTGGATGGCTCGCAAGCATATTCATCTATTCAAAGTGCAGTTAATGCCGCTGCGGATCAAGATACTATCCTCATCTACCCCGGCACCTACTATGAGAATATTGAGATTATTGGCAGGAACCTCAGCATCGGGAGCTTGGAGTTCACTACTGCGGATAGCACATACATCGCACAAACGGTGATAGACGCCAATCAAAGTGGAAGTTGCTTCAACATAACTGAAGATTCTGAGATTACGCTGCAGGGCTTGTATCTAACCAATGGCATTGGCACTCCGAGCTTCAATTGGGGGGACAGGAAAGGTGGAGCTGTATGTGTTTCGGAAAGTAACATCAATATTATTAACTGCCGATTGATTGGCAATGAAGCGTGGACTGGAGCCGGTGTTTATTTGCTTCATAGCTTTGCCTACCTTGCCGGAACGGTTATTACTGATAACTGGGAGAAATGCTTTGGAGCACTAACATTTGCGGGATATTCTCTGGATGGTCCCAGAACACTGGAATTTGATCCTATCAACCGGTGTAGTATATACAACAATATTGCCGGCAGTTGTGGCAATGATATCACAATAATTTCGCAGTTTTATAATTCTATAGACATCTATCTGGATAAAGCCACAGTAGCCGCCAACTCCCCTTACTTGAAAGAATGCATTTATACAGAGCAATATGATACTGATCAAGAGTTTACCTACAATGCATTCATTAATGAAGCGGTTACTCAGCAGCAATTTGCCGATTTGTATGTAAGTTCTGAAGGCGATGATTCGAATTCAGGTTTAACACCCCAGACCGCACTGAAGACGATCGATCTGGGTGCTGATTGGGATCAGAATGCACCTTATAACAACTATTGTCCTTATGATGATGTTAACTTAGGAAGAAGTGTCGTTGGTTGTACTGCTACGGCTACTTCACTGATAATTAACTACCATAAATATTGGGATCACACGCTATCTACAGCAGATGGATATACATCTATATATCATGGCTTTACTACGAATATTGATGGTTCTTCAGCAGATGATGACTTCCCTAATTTCAATACTCTGAACAACTACATGAACGCCGTAGTAAACAAGTTTAACAATAACTCACCCCTGAATTCGAATGATAAGGCTGCACTTTGTTTTGCTGCAGGAATCATGGACCGAACGAACTATTCTTCTCTGGCGTCCGGCGCAACTTCATATGATGCTCAAGTCGCATATATTAATCTAAATTACAACTCTCAGCTTTTGTCTAGAAGCAGTTATTCA
>JAKPKF010000240.1 GCA_029553845.1 bacterium
ATCTAAATTAACAACAAAGTAATATGGAGAAGAAAGAAATACGGAAGTGGAGAGATAGATTGGTTAAAATGTTCGGAGTATATCACTCTGACGGACAGGAGTATGTAACTTGCCCCCTGTGTGGAATAAACCTAGATGAATTAGCTAACTATATGATTAAAGAATTAGACAAAGCAAGGAAAGAGGGAAGAAAGTACGCTTTGAAAGAGGTGGAGTATACGCTTGCAAAAGATGAGAGATATGAGTTTCTGTTTACAGAGATTAAAGATATTTTATCTAAATTAACAACAAAGTAATATGGAGACGGAAAGTAAAATAGGAAAACTTGGAAAACTTGGTGAGATTAGTAGGGGTAGAGATGAGTGGTGGATTATAGACGCACTAAATAACATAATAGAAAAACAAGGGGAGATAATAGACCACCTCAACTCCCAAGCACAACCAGAGGAGAAGAAAACACTTGAACAAATAAGAGAGGAGTTTGATAAAGAGAGAGTAAAGGAGTGGGATAGAACAGCTATGGAAACATACAAACAAGCAACACAGGACACCCCAGAGCAGAAAGAGGAGTGGGGGAAGGAGTTGGGAAAATTAATGTCCACTTGGGGTAAGGTTCTTTTTGTAAACAAAGGAAGAATAGGAGTTGGAATGCAAACGGCTATGTATTTGGAGTTTTATCACTTTATTAAGAACCTCCTATCAGAGAGGGAAGTGTTTACTAAAGATGAGTTGTTTATGTTAAAACTTGCTACAAATGATATTCACAATAAAGGGAATGGTGCTTATGATGAGATAGGAGAAAAGATTGAGAGAATGTTATCTAAATTAAATAAGTAAAGAATAGTGTACGATTGTGATTGTCCATATTGTAAATTGACTAATACTTTTTGGGAGGTAGATGGGGCTATCAATATGTATGTTGCTCATAAATGTACTGGGTGTGGAAAGGTGTTTTACAATCTTCAGAGAAGTTGGTTTGATCCGTTTTATGACAACTACAATGTTGAGATTAGAAAACAGGAATGGATAGACAAGGCAGAGAAGGAGAAAAGGGTTGAGAAGTGTGGAGAGCAGAGAAAAGGAAAACGGGTAATATTTTACTTTTATAGACCACTTTTTGATATTTATGAGAAGAGTGGTGGAAAACAACAAGCCTTAAAGGTTATAAAAGATATATATAAATTAAGTAAGAAGAAGTAATGAAGGTTATTAAAGCAAGGTTGGAAAATTACAACGATAGAAAAGACGGAACAGTATCTCTTAAACTAGATTCTCTTTTAGAAGTCCCTGATAGTGATATAGCAGAGATAAGGGGTATGAGGGGTAATATAGCAGTAGCAATAATTACAGATGTTGTAGATGTCCTAGAAGCAGAGATTAACACTAAAGACATAATTGAGAACTTACCAGATGACCCATTCTTAGATAAAAGGATAACCCCAGGGCAACAGCAAAGAAGAGACCTGTTTGTAATACAAAAACTAAAACTAGGCAGGAATCCTAGTAAAGAGGAACAGGCAAGGTTCTACATTGATCGTATGGCTAAGATACATGAGCAGAACCTAGAAGAGATTAGAGAATTAGAAGATATAAGTTTTAAGGAAGACTAATATGTTTTGGACTATAGTAGGAGCGATTTTGTTTGTAACAGTAATCTTACCAATTATCTGGACAATTCTTGTCTGGGCTTGGGAGATAGCACGAGAGGGTGGTTGTTCATGGTTCTTTTGGTTGGTAATCTTAATAGTGTTC
>JAKPKF010000019.1 GCA_029553845.1 bacterium
ATCTTCTAGCAATCTCTGCTTTTTGTTCTGCTGCCGCTTTATTCAATGCGTCTATTTCTGATTGCACACTACTTATTGCTTTTGCTCTTATAATAGGGTCGTCAATGTCTGGATTATAATTTGCTGAATCCTGAATCATTCTGTACTGAGCTTCTCTTGCTTTCTCTAATGCAATGTCGTCTTCTGATTGACTTCCAAAAACACTGGATATTGGAGTATCCTGTGTATTCTTTAGAGTAGTATCTGGAGTAGCTTCACCATAAACGCTACCTTGTGTCATAATCTGTCCTGTTTCTTTATTCAAAACAGACTCTCCTGCGTTTAATTTTCTTCCTGTATTAGGGTCGTATTCTATTATTTGTGCCATATTTTTAACTTAATAATGAATCTGCGTATGCTTTATTTGCTAATTGATTGTCTTCTGTAGGATTTCCGGGTAAAACAGGAATACTTGAAAATGTCTTTACTCCTGCAATTGTCTGATTAGTATCTAAATCTACATTATTATCAAGTGCTGAATTATCTTCTGTGACAAACTTGTTGCTTGCTGATGGTGTACCGCTAGTTCCTGCCATAGCATCTATTTCGTCTTGTGTTGGTATCCTACTATCATTATCGCCTAATAAAATAGGATTGTCCACACTAGCAGGTGCAACACTTATTTTTGAAACTCCTTTTACTGATGTTGATGCGTCTGATAAATCACTAATTGTCAAATCGTCAGCGTACTTTTTAGTTCCTATCATTTTATCGTCGTCTATAGTTACTTCTGCATCATACTTTAATGGAACTGTGCTATCTAAAGTATCTCCACCTGAAAAAACATCGTTAATATATCTTATTGTAGCAAAGTTTGTTATTCCAACCGATGCACCATATCTATGTTCTCTTGTTACTCCCTCAGTTCTTACCCCTTGTCTTGATACAGATTCAATTTCAGTCAAGTTCTTTCCTGTTAACAAACAATAAATATGTTCTTTTTCATTACTTCCTCCGTCCAAAGTAAAATAATAATAACCATTAGGTAAAGTTACCCCGTCACTATCAATGTTATTTTGTATTGAGCAAGATTTTTCACCTTCTGCAATTTTATATGCAAGTTGTGTTTCAAAATCTGCTATGATGTTTGCTATTTTTGTCATATTAATCTGATGTTATTATTTCTGATAAAAAAGAAACTGCTGGATATGGGTTTAAAGTGCTTGCTTTCCAAGTTGAACCGTTCCACATTCCTCTAATCGCATAACCAGTACCAGCAAAATAAAAACTATTAGATGCTTGTGTGGAATACGTTTTTCCTAATAAAGAACATATCCTTAATGCCGTTGTTCCGTCAGGATATAGAGGACAAGGCCAACCATTTCCTTGTATTCTTGTTGCATCTGCAATTCTTAAGTTAAAATATACTTTACCTCTCTTGCTATAATAAATAGTAGCCGTTCCATCTTCTAATGTTCCAGTAGTAACCGTCAATAAATCATCTATATACTTCTTACTTACTGCTTGGTTTGAACTTGTTGGTGTTGTTGCTGGCAATACTGGTAAAGATGTAAATGTCTTTACTCCTCCAACTGTTTGGTCTCCACTTGTCTTAACATTATTTGTAAGGTTTTCGTCATCAGCTGTTACAAACTTATTTGTACCTGACGGTTTTCCAGTTCCTGCTAATGCTGCTTTTTGGTCTGCTGTTGGTATTCTTGGGTCATTTGTTCCTACAGCAATAGGGTCTGTTGAACTTGCAGGTGCAACTGATAACTTTGCTATTCCTTTTGCACTTGTTGAAGCGTCTGGACTTCCATTGTTTGCAACAGCGTCCATATACTTTTTAGTTGCTAGTTCAGCATCTTTAGTAAGTGTAGGGTCAGCATCATACTTTAAAGGATTATCTGCGTCTAAATCTGTTACTCCACTCAATAAATCATTCAACTTCTTTATATGTGCAAAGTCAGTAATAATTATTGTTGCTCCAACTCTATGACTCTTAACCGCACCCGATGTTTCAACTCCTTGCCTTGAAACTGAATGAATATCTGTCATCTCTTTCCCTGTTAATGTACACGAAATATGCTCCTTAAAAGCATTACCTCCGTCTATTGTGAAAAAATATCTACCATTTGGTAAAGTTACACCGTCGTCATCAGTATTAGATACTAATGTTCCACTTGTTCCTCCTACTGCTATTGTTGTTGCTAAAGATGTCTGAAAATCAGCAATAATTTT
>JAKPKF010000023.1 GCA_029553845.1 bacterium
GACCAAAGAGGAATTTCTAGAGCATAAGCTTTCCATCCCTACTTTGAAATTGGCAGATGGCTCAGAGATGTTGTTTGAGATAAAGACAGAAAGTGGAAAGATAGATTCACTCCCAAGAATTATTAATGTTTACAAATTTAGCAATCCTACACAGTCCTTAAGTTCACAGGCAGATTCCAAGATATTGGCCAAAAAGCTTGGTTTTAATCCAGATGCAGTAATTCGAAGAGGTACAGAGAGCTATGTTTGGGTAGATAGAGATACAAGTAGAACTTTGGAGATATCTGCAAAGAATTTGAACTTTAGTCTTAGAACAGATGCACAATATATTCGTACACAAGCTAAAAATGGAACACTCCCTACAGAGCAAGAAGCAAAATCTAAGGCTGCAAATTTACTAAGATCTCTTGGATTTGCTTCCGATGATTATGCATCTGGGATTCCTACCACTACACTTATAGATGTTAATCCGGATGGTTCGTTTAGTCAGGCTGCTTCTCTGTCTGAGGCTGAATTGATAAGGGTAGATTTCAAAAGATCCAAATCAATGATAACAATTGCATCAAATATTGTAGGTGCTGACTCTATGGTCGCTACACTTACAAGAAGGTTGGGTGAACCTACACAGGAGACACCAATTATTAATGACGAGAGAATAACAGTATATACTTTCAATACTAGGGTTACTACTCTTAATCCAAACAAGAGTAATATTTCTGTTTACATAGGCGTACAAGATAAATCTTCAGATGAGTTAGCCGGTGTTTACCAGATTGATTATACTTACTGGCCAATTCAAGAGACAAGCTGCGGAACATACGAACTTGTTTCTCCACAGTATGCAATACAGCAGGTTCAATCTGGAAATGGTAGTCTAGTATATTTAAATAAGGTCGGGGGAGATAGTGTAGTTGATTACATACCTAGGAAGGTTACAAAGTTTAGTGTGTTTTACATTAATCTTACATACTACGAGAGTCCTACAGAACAAGAGTATCTACAACCTGTTTATGTAGTATCTGGAGAGGTGATATTCGATGATGGTTCTAAAGGAGAATTTGATTACTACTATCCTGCAATTAACTACGCTTCTGTGCAAAACAAAATAGTATTACCGGAACCAGAGGTAAAAGAAACAAATTCCTTGTTCTAGAGACTTACGGAGTTATTCTCTTTGGATCTCTTGGAAGAAGAGTTACATCTCGGATATTATCTAAGTCTAATAATTTCATTAGCAATCTTGTAGGACCAACTCCCATACCACCATGAGGAGGACATCCATATTTAAAGAATTGTAGGAATGTTTCAAAATTCTTAACATCCAGTCCTTTCTCTTGAGCTTGTTTGACAACTATATCATATCTATGTTCTCTCCTTGCACCCGTAGTAACCTCTAGCCCATTCCAAAGAAGATCGAAACTGTCTGAGAGTTCTTTTCCATCTATCTTCATATGATAGAAAGGTCTTTTTGCCCACGGCCACTCTGTTATAAATATAAATTCATGATTGTATTTTTCTTTAGTATACTCTCCCAATGCTTTCTCATCTTCCGTTCCAATATCTTCATAATCCTTTTTAAGAATATCCATAGCCTGTGCAAATGTAATTCTTGGAAATGGTCTTTGAGGTATAACAATCTCTTTCCCAAACATTGTCTTTATCTCCTCTCCCATCTCCTCTTTCAAACCTGTCATCCAGTACACTATCCACTCTTCTTCTAAATCTAGTAGCTCCTCTATCTTTTCAACAAAAGATATCTCCATATCTACACCTGTAAATTCAGTAGCATGCCTAGCTGTAAACGATTGCTCTGCTCTAAAGATTGGACCAACTTCAAAGACTTTCTCAAATCCGGAGGCCATAGCCATCTGTTTGTAAAATTGAGGACTCTGGGTTAAGAACATCTCTTGTCCGAAGTAATCCACTTTAAATACCTCTGCACCTCCCTCGCTTGGAATGGAGATTAATTTTGAAGTTTTAATATCTATGAAATTATGTTCATACCAGTACTGTCTCATATATTTCTCCATAGTTGACCATACTTTGAATATCATGGCGTTCTTTGGTTTTCTTAAATCTAACCATCTGTTATCCAATCTTAGCGCAAGATTAGGTTGTTCATCTCCCTTTCTTTCATACACTTGGAATGGAAGCTCTGCTATTGGAGAGGATATTACTTCAAGACCCTTAAGATGTAACTCAAACCCATCTGGAGCTTGCTTCTCCTCTTTTCCTATACCTGTTACATATATTACTGATTCAGAGGGTGTGGTAGAGAGTTGTTTAATAATTTTACTGTCATCTACAAAACACTGTACTACTCCAGAGATATCTCTCAAAAGTAGGAACCCAAACTTAGATTGCTCTCTAAATTTGAATAACCATCCCTTCAGAGTAATCTCTTTCCCATTGTAATCAGAGGGATTCTTTAGGACATCTTTTATATTTAATTCTTTCATAGGGAAATTCTAACAGATTAATTACTAAATCTCCATTCTTTTACCATAAATTGTATATTTTCATTACCATTCCATACATTTAAATCAGGATACCCTATTACATCTATACTATCATTTTCATCTATACTCTCTGTATCCTCATCACAATTAAACAGAACAAGAGTTAAAAGATCTACTCCGTTACCCTTTACAGTTAACTTCATATGGTTTTTCTCCTGTCCCATTATATTCTTTCTTACAACAATTAAATCCTTCAAACATATAATTGGTTTAGGATTACCATATCCAAATGGCTCTAGTTTTTTAAGATTATTTATTAATTCATTATCTATATCCTGTGTATCTACAAGAAGATCTATCTTGATATCTCTTTGTAAATCTTTCTCTGTAATTTTCTTATTTGCAAAATCTACTATCTTCTTTACAAATTCATCCACACTCTCTACCTTTGCACTAAATCCAGCGGCTAGTTCATGACCACCGTATCTTTCTAAATATTTATCAAATTTTTCTAAAGTTTTAGTAATATTGAAACCCTTAATACTCCTTGCAGACCCCTTTACTACTCCATCATTGTTTGTTGTTACGATAACTGGTCTGTGGAATTGTTCTTGAAGTTTTCCTGCAACAAGCCCAATGATTCCCTCATGCCAATTCTCTCCTTGGACAAATAGTAATTTGTTATCCAAATTAATATCTTCTTTAGCAATATCAAAAATCTCTGATGTTAATTTCTGTCTTTCAAAATTAATATCGTTTAACTCATTGGATATCTCATTACATTTCTTCTCATCCTTACTTACAAGTAATTTAACCGCTTCCATGGGAGAACCAATTCTTCCTGCTGCATTTATTCTTGGACCAATTACATATGCTAAATGGTATGAATTAATATCTTTGGGTAGAATACCAGCTCGAAGAATTAGTGAATTCAGACCTAGTCTTTTGCCTTTGGAAATTTGCTCCAGTCCATATTTTACAAATACTCTGTTTACATCCAAAAGTGGCATCATGTCTGTTACTGTCGAAAGTGCTACAAGATCTAGACCATATTCTCTGTTTTCCTTCATCTTTAATTCATACATCAAGGCTTGGATAAGAAGATATACAACGGATGTACCGCAAATTTCTTTGTAGGGATACTCTTTACCTGGATACATCTGGTGAACAAGGATATATTCAAGGTTTTCGGAGATATCCTCTGGTGGTTGATGATGGTCTGTTATGACAAAATCTAACTCTTTAGAATATTTGGTGATTAACTCCTTATCCCTTACTCCACAATCTACTGTTATGAGTAAATCACATCCTAATTTTTTAACATCTTGTATGGAAGATTCAGTAAGACCATATCCTTGATCAATCCTGCTTGGGATGTATGGGACTACATCTACTTTCTTGCCTAAAACTTTTGAAACATCTCTAAAAAGAAACTCCCAAAGAAGAGCAGAAGCACAGATACCATCGCAATCGAAATCTCCGTGAATTACAATCTTCTTATCTTCCTTTACATACTTTAGAATCTTCTTTGCAGCTTTAGTAGCACCGTAGAGTTTTTTGTATGAGGGGATTGTATCAAGAGATGGAGAGAGATGCTCTTTACTGTTTTTAATACCTCTGTTTTCAAGAATTGTTTCTACAAAGTTTTCTTTTTTGTTCTCTGGTATTATCCAGTTACTTTTACTTTGTAGACTCATCATTTATGAATTTTTCAATTAAATCCCAATTAAATCCTTTTCTTCTTAAAAAATCTATCTTCTTCCTATCTTCAAAAGATATATTTTGCTCTTTAAATCTTTTTCTGTATGTAGATACAAGTATAGAATATTCATCACCAAGCATCTCACCCAGGACTTTTTCAACAATATCTTTTGATACTCCCTTGGATATGAGTTCGCCATACAGGATATTTTTACCTCTTGGTTTGTATTTTATCCTACTTTCTACAAACAGCTGAGCATATTTTTCATCATTTAGATATTCGTATTCCAGAAGTTTTTTAATTACAAATTCCTCAATTTCCAAGATATCTTCTTTAGATATCTCTTTAAACCATTTACCTTTTTTCTTAAATGCTAAATCTCTTAAATATCTTCTTACTTGAAATTCTGTTTTAGGAGATCTAACAAGAAATGATACTGCCCTGTCAAAAAATCTCTCTCTTAGTTCTGCGTTGAGTATTTCGTTTAATTCATTATCTGAGAGTTCCTTACCTTTGTATATCCCGAATTTGGCAACAACATTTAGTGATATTCCACAGAAAAAGTTTTCATCTATATACATATTCAAACGAGAGTTGTCTCGCTTCTGAGTCTCAAGTGCAGTTATTTTCATACCCTATTTTACTTTGGAAAGGACATCTTTAACAATCTTCTCTCTTAGTTTAGTATCTTTCTTTAATACTTCAATTGTAGCTTCCCTTCCCTGTCCTAATTGTTCATCACCATATTTAAACCATGCACCAGATTTATCTACTACAGCTAGGTCGGTTGCAGCATCTAAGATACTACTTTCGCGGTCTATACCCATAGGGTAAATCATGTTAAATGTAGCCTCTTTAAATGGAGGAGCTACTTTGTTCTTAACAATTTTTACTTTTCTTGAGTGTCCAATTACCTGTCCATCTTTTACGATCTTATCTTTCTGTCTAATATCCATACGAATTGAAGCATAGAATTTTAGTGCATTTCCACCAGTTGTAGTTTCTGGATTTCCAAACATGATACCAATCTTCATTCTCAATTGGTTTAGGAAGATAATTGTAGTACCAGTTTTTCCAGCGATAGCTGTAAGCTTTCTTAATGCTTGAGACATTAATCTTGCTTGCAAACCCATATGGCTATCTCCCATTTCCCCCTCAATTTCAGCTCTTGGAGTAAGTGCAGCTACAGAGTCCACAACTATGACTCCAAAGGCAGCAGATCTTACTAAAGTCTCTAGAATTTCCAATGCCTGTTCTCCAAAATCTGGTTGAGAAATATACAGATTGTCAATATCTAATCCAATATTTTTAGCATATGTGGGATCAAATGCATGCTCAGCATCTATAAAGGCAACTGCGTCACCTTTCTTTTGAGCTTCTGCAAGAATATGTATAGCCAATGTGGTTTTTCCAGAGGACTCTGGTCCATAAATCTCAATTATTCGTCCTTTCGGGATTCCTCCTACACCAAGTGCAATATCTAGAGAAAGTGCACCTGTAGGTATCACATCTACTTTAACTTTTTCTTGACTACCAAGTCTCATGATGGAGCCCTTACCAAACTGCTTCTCTATCTGAGACACTGCCATTTCAATTGCCTTACCTTTTGGATCTTCTACTTTTTTTACTGTTTCTGTCATTTGTAGTAAATTACTATGAATTTAAAGATACTTCAGGATAACAAAGTATTAGGATACAGTCAAAGTGGTAAAAGAAAGATTTAATTAACCGATAATATTTTATATTTTTTCTTTAAGAATTTTTTCTAGATTTTCTATGAATGTATTTCTCAATACATCATCTTCTCGTATGTATCTTGCAATTTCTATCTGAATAGAGGGAATTCGCAATTTTGATGCAACATACTCTCCCAATGTTTCTTGGTCATTATCTAAAAATCTGAATATATATATACTTGCACCTTTCAATTCTCCTTTGTTTAAACCCTCAGATATACTTTGAGCAAATGCCATTGATCTGTCAAACCTTGTTGGATAGTAAATACCAATGTCATAGCCAACTCCGTCTCTTAGTCCATGTATATCTATGAAGTGTTTAAATTTCCTCTGTCTTACAATTTCCCTTACCTTTTGTTTGTATGGATTACTTTTTTCTTTATGAAAGTTAGGGTCATAATTGGTCTCACTAGACTGGACTATTCCAAAACCTTTAATATCTTTACATATACTTTCTACAATTATGTCTGTCCATGGTTCTCCACCCTTGTAGGCACCTGTAAGAGAGGGCCTCTTGTGTGAGTATGTATGAGGTGCAGAAAGTAGTATTGGAAATTTTCCTTCTATTATTTTTAGATTGGCAGTATCCATGATATATAAAGTAACATATATTTTCTCTGTTGACCACATGTTGTAGTTGTGTAAAAATGGATGTATATAATTTTTTATTTATCTCAGATGAGAAGATTCATTTATGGGGCAATATTATCACTATTGCTTCTACTTCCTTTGACAGGAATTACAACTCCTGTGCTAGCCCAGACAGAAGACGACTATGTCACAACATCCATAGAGGAATATGATTGGAATACTTCAAACGAAGAATACAATTACGATGGCCTTACAGAAGCAGAAACTGGAGCAGGGAACATGGCCACACTATTTGGTGGTGCAATGCTTTTTGTTTCAATCATTTGTTCTTTGGGTATGTATATCTTTATGGCTTTAACCTTGATGAAGACTGCACAGAGATTAGGAGCAGAAAACACATGGTATGCATGGATTCCAATCCTTAATACAATATTACTCTTCAAGTTGGGAGAACAGAATCCATGGTTAATCCTTTTGGCATTAATCCCTGGTATTGGTGCATTGATTGTATTAATATTGACAATAATTGCAACTATGAAGATCTGTGAAAAGAGAGACTACGACAAACTCTTAGGTCTTTTAATGTTGGTCCCTGTTGCTAATCTCGTTTTGTGGGGAATGCTTGCATGGGGCAAGAAGACAGTTTAAAAGTTAATTACCACAAATATATGAATACAACAGAGGTTCCTTTGTTTGAAAAATTAGGTTTTGACAGTGAGAGATACATTGAATTACAAAAGACAGATGTTCTAAAAAGATTAGAAAAAGTCACTAATGGTAAATTATATCTTGAGGTAGGAGGAAAACTACTTGAAGATCCTCACGCTGCAAGAGTTCTTCCGGGTTTTCAATTAGACACCAAGACTAGGATACTTCAGAGATTAGAAACCCCTTTTGATATTGTATATTGCTTAATTTATGGAGATATTATTAAAAACAGACAGTTAAACAATCAAAAAGAGGAATATATTGATACTGCAATTACAACAATTAAGAAAATGGAAGAGATTTTTGGTGTTAAACCGTATGTTGTTATTAATAACATACCAGAACAAACAGATTCTCTCTTTGTTAAAGGAAAAGAAAAACTAGAAACAATCTGTGAACATATATATCTTAGATACCATATAGATGGATACCCAAATGATACACAAAGGATTTTAAGCTCAGATGGATATGGCAAGGATGAGGAGATTCCAGTACAGAACAAGCTTGTAATTGTAACAGGTGCTGCTTCAAACAGTGGTAAAATGTCTACATGTTTTGGAATGATATATTTTGACCATCTAAATGGATTAAATTCTGGATATGCAAAGTACGAGACATTTCCAGTTTGGAATTTACCACTTGAGCATCCAATTAATCTTGCCTATGAGGCTGCTACAGCAGATATTGGGGACAGAAACATCATAGATGAGTATCACCTTAAGGCATACAATGAGGTTTCTGTAAACTACAATAGAGATATTGATGCATTCGTTATTCTTAAAAAACTTGCCTCAGACTTACTACCTCCAAACAATATGTTAAACAATTACAAATCTCCAACAGATATGGGTATGAACCATGTAAAAGAATCTATTACAAACGATGAAATCGTGTGTATAGCTTCTTTAAATGAAATCAGAAGGAGAGAAGGTTGGTACCAAGAGGTTGTAAACAATGGACTAGGAGAAGATAGCTGGGTTAGAGCATGCCAAGAGCTAGAAAAGAAAGCACTAGAGTATATCCAAAACAAAGGATATGACCCTACTCTTCCTCTTTAACAAAATCTAAAATCTTTTGTTCCTCTTCTGGAGTAGCACCTTCTAACTTTACCCTGTCTACTCTTCTTACCAATTGGTTAAATCTTGTTGTGCTTACAGTATCATACTGTTTTTGCAATGACCCAATTCTTTCCCCTATCTTGTAAAAGGAGTCAGAAAAATTCTCAAATTCTTTTTCAAATGCTTTAATATTCCCAATAATATTATGGATATTCCCCTGTACTCTGAAATTCTCGTAGGCTTGTTTAATCATTCGTAGAATTGCTGTAAAACTAAATGGTCCAGCTAATACCACTTTTTTGGCCATAGCCTCTTGCCATACCTCTGGCATCTTCTCATAGATGTAGGAAAAAATCATTTCGTTTGGAATAAACAGTATTACAAAATCCACCGTCTTGTCCTCTGGATTAATGTAGTCTCTACTACATACCTGGTTAATTTTTTCTTTAACATCTTTTACAAACTGATTGGTATATTTCTCCTTCATTTCCTTGTCATCTGTTTCAGACATTCTTTGTAGGTTGTTGTATGGAAATTTGGAATCTACATTAATTCTAGTTCTATCTGGAAGAAAGATTGTAAAGTCTGGTCTAGTTTCTGAACCTGCCTGTTCTTTGTTAAATTCGTAATCGTTTCCTCTTACAAATCCAGCCATCTTTAGTAAATCATCTGCAACCTGTTCACCAAACTGTCCTCTTAGCTGGTTATTAGAAAGAACCTTCTTAAGACTCTCTGTATTTACTGAGAGTTGTTCTGTAACTCTTCTGCTCTCCTCTAGAGAGGTCTTAAGGGAAGAAAAGGAGTCTATCCTGTCTTTTTCACTTACTTTTACATACTCTTCCAAACCTTTAATTAATCTCCCAATCTCTTCTCGTTTGTTATCTAGATCTAATCTGTTTTGTTTGGTTTCAGAGCTAAGAGATTCTCTAGCAGTTTTAACTAGGTATTCATTTGCTTCCATTAGAGCTTTAGGTACTAATTCTGAGAGCTTCTCTTCAATTGTCTCAGAGAGTTCTTCGTTACTATTGCCTTTTCCCTTATTTACAAAGTAGAAGATTCCAATACCAAGTAAAATTCCACCAACAAGAGCAAGTATTACATACAACATAAATGGAAGATTTCTTTAATTTAGAGTATTCTAATTATATATAACTTAAGGTATAGTTCCAAGATGGTAAAGAATATCCTAACTGGCAACTCACTTTTTGTAAGGAATTTACTTTTTACTTCTGTATTTGGTGGTTTAATTGGATTACTTAACTATCTTTTCAATATCTTCGTAGCTAGATTTACTACTATGGAGATATTTGGAATCTACAGTGCGACTTTGGGAATAATATATCTAATTCAGATTCCTGCTCTCTCAATACAAGCATTAATAACAAAGACTGTAGCCAAAAACAGGTTGTTCAATCTTAATTCATACAAGTGGAATATCCTTCTCCAATTTACTGTTTTGGGGATTGTATTTGGAGGAATATTTCTTCTTTTTAAAGATAGCATCTCCAGTATTGCAACTATTCCCTCTGATTTAATAATTTACTTGGCAATTACTTTCTTTCTTGCATTTGTTAGTCCCATATCTAAAGGTTTACTGTTGGGTAAGGAGAGAATTATTACAGTAAATCTTTTGCTGCTGTTTGAAACAATTTTAAGGTTTGTTGTTGGGTATTTTGCAATTAAGACAAGTGCTCCTCTTCCTTGGCTTATTCTTTCCTGTGCGGTACCTTCTGTAATAACTACATTGGCTACACTGCCTTTGATTAATTTGAAAGGTAATGGAGAAAAGAAAGGTGTTACAATAGATTTCAAGGAGTTGTTTTTAGCTACTGTAAGTTTTCTTCTTCTTACAATCCCCTATACACTAGATTTAATTCTTGTAAATCCAGAGTTTAGAGCAGAGTATTCTGGCGTTTCCCTTTTGGGTAAATTGGTATATTTTGCAGCCATAACTATAGCTTCTGTTATGTTTGCTAGGATTAGTAATTTAACAAAGAAAGCAGAGATTACAAAATCCCTGCTGGTTGCTCTTTCTCTTTCTATAATTATTGGGCTTGGGACTACTGCTGTGTTGGTAATCTTTAAGGACAGTATCATATCTCTTTCAATTGGAGAGAAGTATCTTTCTGTAGCACCGTATCTTTGGATATTTGGTTTATGTATGACAGGGTATGCATTGGTGTATATGATTGCGAACTATTTCATAACACAGAGGTATTATATTTACATTCTTGTTTTACTTGTATGTTCTCTTCTTCAGGTATATTTATTTAGTGTGAGAAACGAGAGTTTGGAGATGGTGATAGTTAACCAGGTTATTGTATATCTAGTATTAACACTTGGAACTTTTGGTATGTTAACCTTGAATTTGAGAAAAAAGGAATAACCCTATTCAAACCATTCTCAATATCTTCAGTTTGATTAGATCATCCTTTGTATTTCTTCTTTTTCGCAAAAAAGCTGCAACATATGTTCTATATAAAATACTTGGTAAAAGAATCGGATAAATATTCCCTTCAAAACATACCCTCTTTGTTTTGAACGGGATATTAAAATAAATATGTTTTTCATTATCAATATCAAAGAAATCAACCTTTGTTTTATCTTTGATAAAACAGAATCCATTTGGCCATTTACAAAGACTTTCCTTGTATCCATGTTTGATTAATAATTTTTTAAAGTTCATTAGTGAGGAATTATGAACAGCTAAGTCTATATCCTCAATTCGTTTAAAATCTCTTCCTAGCAAAATCGTTAAAGCACAGGAGCCTAATATTGTAATAGAGATTTTATATTTTTCTGCATCCTTGGTTATTGAATAAAGTTCCTCAAAGACTTTCTTGTTTAGATTTGCTCTTCCTTCCTGTGGAATCTTGATAAATTCAATGATATTGGCATCAATAAAGAATAACAAATCTAATAGAAAATTTTTCATAAATAATTCTAACAATATCATCGCTCATGGATGGACGATATTGGTATCGAACCAATGACCTTCGCAATGTGAATGCGATGCTCTAACCAGCTGAGCTAATCGTCCATACTATTGGGAAGTTTTATCTTTATTATCACCGCTATTATTCTTCGGTGTTCCAACCGCATACATCATTACAAATAATATTACCAATACAATTGGTAACCCTATGCCAACTAATAAGCTTTTCGTTACAATACCACCTAATATACCAAGAATTATACTACCCCCTATTACAATGAATACCTTATTTAGATTCATAATATTAATATATCACAAATCAAAAAGTTTTCTAGTACTTCTGCTTTGTATATTGTAAAATTGAATAAATAATATAATAACTAATACGAATGGATACAACAATATTAAAGAATTTCATCTTTGAAGCAAGTACAAATACATATGCCTCTGAAGACAAAAATATTAGGGTTAAACAGCTAGATAACTCTACAACAATCGTTTATGAGAAAGATGATTGGAAATATCATGACAACTATTTCGGAGGAGAACCATTTGGTGGTAGAGAGGTCGTGTTTTACAAAGATAAACCTGTATGGATGATGGTGTACTACGGTGCTGTTGTAGTGAACGAGATAGTCCCAGATGAGTTGTATACAGTCCTAACAAAAGCTTTAAGAAGTTCTTCCGTAGACATGCCATACAGAGGACCAAAAGAATTAGTTGATGGAGAATTTAGATATGTAAATGAACTTCAAGGAGAAGTTGATAATTTCTCTGGAGAAGAGAAAATATACAAAGGAAATACCATCCTCTATGTAGCTAAATATATTGGTGGATTGTTAGACAAAAGCTAGAACTCTTTTATTAGATATGTACTCTCCACTAGATTCATATCTCCTTTTAATTGAGATATCTCATATATCTTGTCTTCATTGTAATATTTCTTTTTTAAATTCTTAAACTCTTTTTCTGTAATCCATACATTCTTCCCATTTAAGGTACTAATTAACTCTCCAGTTGGATTTACAATGTGAATTACATAGAACATTTTGTCTTCAACTAACTCCCCTGTATCTTCCAATACGACATGGTCATGGACTATTCTCTTAATGTGCATCTCCGAACATTCTAATCCAGATTCTTCTTTTAATTCTCTCTTTGCAGTTTCTAATACCTTTTCCCCATACCTTATCTTTCCCGTTATGAATCCACTGTATCCAAAGTATGGTTCTTTTGTTCTTTCTTGTACAAGGAGATATTTTTTACCCTTCATGGTCTTAGTAGCTACAATCATGACAGCTATCTTCGGTTGTCTTTCTATACAGGCTTCATCTGTATCCATCCTATTGGCATATTCTTTCCCTTTTGTTGTTAGAGAGTATTTAGAATTATCTTTCTTAACATATCCTTCTTTAATTAACACATTAACATGGTAGGAGAAATGGTCTGTGCTTAATCCTTGTATATTTAAATCAGTAAATCTGGAATTAGGATTGAAGAGGAGTTCTCTTAGAATTAGCATTTGTATTTTGTGTAGGTCTGTCATATGTGTATATTAACAGTGTTTAGGAAGATATTCTAGTGAAATTGATTTAACTTGGTGGACGATATAGGATTCGAACCTATGACCCTCTCGGTGTAAACGAGATGCTCTGACCAGCTGAGCTAGTCGCCCATAACAGACATATGCCGGGGACAGGAGTTGAACCTGCACGGGAGTATAAATCCCACTACCACCTCAAGGTAGCGTGTCTGCCAATTCCACCACCTCGGCTTACATGTAGTGAAGATTTTACCAAACAAATACCCTAAAGACAATTACTACACTCTCTGCTACAATGTACAAATATGAAAATTAAAAATATACAAGCAAGAGAAATACTAGACTCAAATGGTAATCCAACCATATCTACAGAAATTGAACTACTCTGTGGGGACAAAGGAATTGCAGAAGTCCCAAGTGGAACATCCACAGGTACTACAGAAGTACTTGAACTACGAGACAAAGATGGACTTGGAGTAACAGATGCAGTAAATATCATAAATACAAAAATCAAAGATTCAGTTATTGAAAAAGATTTTGTCAGTCAGGAAGAATTTGACAACCATTTATTATCATTGGATGGTACAGAGCAGAAAAGTACCCTAGGTGGAAACAGTATCCTCTCATGCTCCATGGCTTTCTGTAGAGCTACCGCTAATTCCCTAGGATTAGAGCTGTACGAATATATCTCCATGATATATTCCAAAGAGAATTACAATTCCCAAAACCTCACTATGCCTACTCCACTTGTGTTAGTAATGGAAGGTGGTAAACATGGGGATTGGGCTACAGATATCCAAGAGTTCATGATAGTACCAAACAAAGAAAAGTTCAAAACATTTGAAGATGGATTCAGACAAAGTATCAAGGTATTCCAGGGTATAAGGGATATACTAAAACAGAAAAGATACTCTACTAATGTAGGCCTTGAAGGAGCATTCTCTCCAAGTGAAGTTAAAAGTAATAAAGAAGCACTAGATATCATACTTCAAGGTATACAGGAAAGTGGATATATCCCAGGAGAAGATTTTAATATAGCACTGGATATTGCAGCTTCCGAGATATATGACAAAACTAAATCTAAATACATTCTTAAGAAAGAGAAGAAAGAGTTTAATACTTCAAACTGGGTAGAATTTCAGAAAGAACTTTATTCTAACTACCCATTAATCTCCATAGAGGATCCACTTATTGAGGACGATTGGGATGGATGGGGTACTATTACCAAAGAGCTCGGAGGAAAATACAATATAGTTGGAGATGATCTTCTTACAACAAATACCCAAAGGATACAAAAGGGCATAGATACTAAAGCAATGAACAGTGTACTAATAAAGTTAAACCAAATCGGGAGTGTAACAGAAACACTCAATGCAATACGACTTACTGTAGATAACAAAATGACAGCCATAATCTCTCATAGAAGTGGCGAAACAAATGATTCATTCATTGCAGATTTAGTAGTAGGTACTCCTGCTACACAGTGTAAGTTTGGAGGTCCTACTAGAGGAGAAAGGCTTGTTAAATACAACAGATTACTAGAGATAGAGAGAAAGTTACTTCTTTAAACCCATTCGCTCAAACATATTCAAAGATATCTTCTTGGATTTCTTTTCATTCTGACCTTTGTATATTGGTAATGTGAATATGAATTTACTACCCTTGCCTAATTTACTTTCCACCCATATTTTACCTTTCATCAACTTTACTAAGCTGAATGTAACATACAAGCCCAATCCTGTTCCTCCTGGTCTAACAATATCCACAGGGTCCCAATTCTTTCCCTCAATATAGTTATCTACTCTGTAGAACTTTGTTCCTAGTTTAGATAAATCATCCTTTGGGATTCCTTGCCCTGTATCTTCTACTGATACAGTTACATTCTGTTTGTCGTACTCTGTTTTTACAGTTACACTACCTTTCTTGGTATATTTAATTGCATTATCCAAAAGATTGTTTAAGATTTCTATAACCCTTGTTCTGTCTGCATATATTGTTGGAGTTCTTTTTTTAGCCTTATTTACAATTTTCAGTTTCTTATCCCTTGCCTCTCTCTCATGATCGTGTATACACATTTCTATCTCCGTTAAAAGATCTACTTCTTCGCTATTTATCTCCACCTTGTCTCCTTCCAATTTTGCAGATGAAAGCAAAGTATTAATGAGTTTAATTTCATTTTCTACTGCATCACTTATTCTGTCTAAGTATCTCTTGAATTCCTCAGGATTACTATCTACATATCTCTGAAGTAGTTCAACATTTAATTTAACAATCGTTGCTGGAGTTCTAAGTTCATGTCCCATGATATCTATCATGTCTCTCTCTTTTTTTCTTGCTTCCTCTAGTTCAAGATCTTTTTTTCTTAACCAATACTTCTGTTTCCGTTCATCACTTTGAATCATATGAGGCAGATTAAGATTATGAATTTATTATATATACCTATTACTACAAACTCAATCTAGGTTCCCTATCGATCTTCTGTATATCCTCTTTCTTAGTAATATACTCTCCTCTTACTATCTTGTAATACCCAGCTATACCTACCATTCCAGCGTTATCCCCTCTGTACTCTCCCTTGGGATATACATATTCTAAGCCATACTTCTTTGCTACAGCTCCAATCTTTCTTACAATCTCCTCACTGTTAAACACACCTCCGCCAACAAACAAACTCTTAATATCTGTGTTCTGTTCAATAGCCAATTCCAATTTAATAACCAAAGACTCAATAATACTATCTAGAAATCCCCTAGCAAAATCATAAACCCATACATTATCCTTAACACCACTCTCTCTTAACTCCCTGCTCTTATAGAGTGCTGCCGTCTTTATACCAGAGTAACTAAAATTCAAATCCTTTGAATTCTTCATGGGTACACTAAAAGAAATATTTCCACTCTTTCCTTTCTTAGCAAGCTCACAGATTATTGCTCCACCTGGATACCCAAAATTTAACATTCTAGCTACCTTGTCAAATGCCTCTCCTACTGCATCGTCTAGGGTTTCTCCAAGCTTCTTGTACTTCCCAATGCCAGAGGAATATATTAGCTCTGTGTGTTTACCGGAGATTAACAGACCCAATGCTGGAAAAAGCTCCTTTTCATTAGATATACCAGCACCCTTAGAATTAAGTAGCAGTCCTGAGAGTAGATGTCCTTCCATATGGTTAACAGGTACAAATGGTTTGTTATATTTAATAGCTAAATCTTTTGCAAATTGAAGACCTATTTCTAAGTCTATAGCCAAACCCGGACCATATGTAGCTACAACATAGTCCATATCTTCAATCTTAAGTTTAGATTTCCTTAATGCTTCCTCATATACCAAGGGTATATTCTTCTCATGCTCACGCCTAGCAATATCTGGGACTACTCCACCCCACTGAGAGTGAATTTCTACTTGAGAGGATACCTCGCTTGAAAGTATCCTTCTTCCTTGTAGTACGGCTACGGATGTATCGTCACAGCTTGTG
>JAKPKF010000033.1 GCA_029553845.1 bacterium
CAAAAATGTCCCCTGTATTTATGCTCTCTAATGTTAAAAATAATTACCTCTGTAGTTTTGTAACTGCCCTCAAATCAAGCTAATAGAAACACCAATAGTAAATATAACAAAAATAAAAGATAAACATCTCTCTATTTCTATCCAACTCTTCTCATAATACTTCTTGATTTGTTAGTTTCAATTACCCTAATTTTCCGTTTTTTTGCTTGACAGAGTTCTTGCTTTTTACTTAAAGAGAATTAGTATTTATAGGGACATTGAAAATGAACTTCAAGTCCAAATCCTGAACAAGGATATTTAAGTAAAAAGTATATATATTTCAGGAGGATATAATGAAAAAGAAACTTTTTATCTTATCAGTCATTTTATTGTGGGCTTTAGCGTTAGTAGGCGCGTCAATAACTCTTAATAGCTTGGGAATCTCTGTTCAGGGCAATGGTTATCCCAGACAAGGATCTACGATAATCATAAATATGAACTATACTGTAGCTGGTATTCCTGAGGGTGGGAGTATGGATATTTATGGCATGGCTACAGGTGCTATTGACCAAGCTCAGATTAAATGGTACCCAAATGCAGATGGAACAGGAACAGCAACCAATCAAAATGTTGCTGTTAGTCAAGTGGCCAATACTATTAATTATGATCCAGATGGAAATGGGTATACAGCTTCTCACACAGCAACATTTACCTTACCAGCACCTCCAAGTGGAAAGAAAAGTTTTAAAGTAAGCGGGAGAGTATATGGAGCTACATCTGACGAGGAATTTACCTATATATATTCAGGGTCACAGATCTCTAATTTTCTCGCTCTGAATAGTCCACCTGTAGCTTCAGATGTTATTATTGTTGATCCTACTTTAGCCAGAGTTGGGCAAACCTTAACCGGTCAATTTACCTATAGTGATCCTGATGGTGATGACCCTGGCACTCACACTTATCGCTGGTTAAGTTGTTCTACAGAAAATGGAACCTATTCTGCTATTTTAGAGGCAACATCTTCCACTTATACAGTTCAATCTACTGATGCAAATAAATATATAAAATTTGAGGTTACTCCAGTTGCCGTTGCTGGCCAGACACAAGGATTACCAGTTTTAAGTGCAGCTACTCCAAAAGTTACAGGAGCGCCAATAGTAGAGATTGATAACAATACAATTAATATAACAGAATCCAGTGCTAACAATGGAACTTTGGGTTCTGCTTATGTAAAAATTACTTGTAC
>JAKPKF010000048.1 GCA_029553845.1 bacterium
TCCGAAAACATGGTACTTGTGCACGATGACTTAGATATTGCTCTTGGAGAATTTAAAATACAGGTTGGAAAATCTCCAAATGGTCATAACGGAGTTAAAAGTGTAGAAGACAGACTCGGGACAAACAACTTTAAAAGGGTGAGAATAGGGGTAGAGAATAGGCAAGAAAAAAGTATTAAAGGAGAGGATTATGTGCTAATGAAATTCTCAAAAGAAGAGGAAGTAATCCTTGATGAAACTATACAGAAAGCTATACAAGCAATACTTCTAGACATTATTTGGTAACTTTTACACTTGTATATTTACTCTCAAACAATTCTTGCAGTGTATGCGTTTTTAACTGCCTGTCTTGTGGTAGAACAACCCCAACACTATCTTCATCTACAACCAAAGCAATATTCACAACTTTGTCGCTCTCGTCTAAGAGAAATATTACGGTTCCAATATTAAGAACACTCTCCTGAGTTAAATCTAACTCCTTTAATAGGGCATTTGCGTTAAAATAACCGTACAGGAGTTCAGGATACTCTAATTTAGTCCAGTACTCTCTTTCTTTCTCAGTATTTCTTAAAACTCCCTCAATTGGAGAGGAAATATTAAAATATGCCTGAGAAAGTAGCCTGTAAGAATTAAAACCACCAAACATATATTGTATAGAACCAGTATCAAAGGAGGCCAATTTCCCACTCTCAGAAATATCTTTAACTTCCTTTGTTAATTTCTTAAGATCGATATCGACAATATTATCTATCCCATCATTATCTATATCCATATCCTTTTTGTCGTTTAACCCGTCCATATCTACATCGTAGTTTGCTTTACCATTATTGTCGTACATATAACTCTTGTTGTAGGTTTGAGTACTGAAAAAAACTGTTACAAAAAGAAATACTGCAGAAGCAGAGACGAAAAAATATTTAAGAACATCAAAGAAAATATTCTTTAGAAAAAATTTCTTGTAAATATGTATGAAGAAAAGTGAACAGAGAACCAATTCTATGGCGAAATCTGGGAGTAGGAAGTACTGTTGGAAGAGATTTGGAATCATGAAAGAGGACAGTATAGTAAACTTAAAAGTTGAGATTGGGTATAACAACATGATTCCTCCAACTAAGGTATCTGCAAGGAAATGTATCATTGTAGCTATGAGGAAGGTATTTAGAATGACATCCATTAAATCATGATGAAGTACAGCCGAAGTTTTCTTGTTAACTATTCTGTCAAATATATATACATTGAGCTTTAGTAGTAACCATAATCCGAGATAGAAAAGAGGTGCGTGGGTAAAGTAGTTGTGATGGGAAAACTGTGGGATGGAAAACATTGGAAGTATGAGCAAATCAATATCTGGAAGAATACCAAAAAATATTGCCAAGATACTAACTAGTAATTGTTCATGGAATTTTAAATGAGAAATCTTTTTTTTCTGAATAATCTCATTTGCAAGGTACGATATTGGGCCGTGTGCTAAGAACATATATCTTTAATATTCATATTATCTTTTCAATTATACATATTCTTGTTTGATTGATAAAATATGGCGTGGAAAATATTACAAAAGGGTTAAGTAAAAACTTAGAAGAGATAAAGGAAGAGGTTTTAAGGACTAAAAAAGTGTCTGGTATAGAACCATACCTTTTGGAATTCTCTGCAGAACTTCTCGGGAATATATTAAATAAAAAAGTTTTTCTTCGAGATAGTGGGGATAATCTGCAAAAGAGACTCTTCACAATTAAAAAAGGAGACATATTTAATATCTCTAATCTTCTTGATTTGGGATATACCCGTGTAGAGAGAGTTTGGTGTGAGGGAGAGATATCTATTCTTGGAGATGTTGTTGTTGTATGGCCATTTAGTACAAATAATGTTCTGCGAATTAGTCTCTTGGGAGAAAAGATTGAAGAGATGGCAGTAGTAGATTCTCAAACGAGAAAAAAGATTAAAGATGTAAATGAAAGAGTATTTGTCTCTGAAGGCTCAAAGATATATCTAGGAAATGAAGATGCTAGCGATGAGGAGATTATAGATATTGTCCCAAGAGTAAGTGAGGAAGAGTATGTAGATTTAGAATTGCGAAGTATTCCTGGTATTGAAAATTTTTCCAATCCTAAGGCATTAAAAGAGATTCTTAAAAATTTCAGAAGTAGGAAATTTAAAATATGGTATATCACAGATAAGAGAGAAAGAATTGAGAAATTAGTTCAAAAGGATATTCTTGAGATGATAGATCAAGTGTTTACCGAACAAAGGAAGATCTCCACCAGAGGTTTTGTATCTCAAAGAAACGAGGTAGTAGTACTGACAGATTTGGAAGTACTTGGAGAGATAGATCTTTCTAATTTTGAGAAAGTAAACAAAGGTTTAGATCCAAATAGTATAGAAATATTGAAAAAAGTTACTCCTGGGGAATATCTTGTCCATGAGGATCATGGGATTGGGAAATTTGTAGGAGTTGTTGAAAGAGAGAAAGGCTTTTACATTGAAATATCTTACGCAGGGGAGGATAAATTGTATGTACCTCTTAGTGCATCAGAGAAATTAACAAAATATATTGGAGCTGGAAAAGGCAAACCTATTCTTACAGGTCTAAACAGTGGGAGCTGGAAGAGAATTTCTCAAAAAGCATCTGAGAGAGCAGAAGAAATAGCCAAAGAGCTTCTCATGTTGTATGCAATGAGGGAAACTGCACAGTCTGTATTTACTCTCGAGGATGAAGATAGGGAAAGCTTTAAAACTTTCGTTGAGCAGTTTGAATACACAGATACAGATGACCAGATACTAGCAACTGAACAGATTGAACAAGATTTCAAAAGGGGAAGACCTATGGACAGACTGCTTGTAGGGGATGTCGGTTTTGGAAAGACAGAGATAGCTATGAGGGCAATGTTTCCGGTAGTAAACAGTGGGTTTCAGGTAGCATTTCTTGCACCTACAACAATTCTTGTACAACAACACTTAACGGTTCTAAGGGAGAGATTTAAGAATTATCCATTTAATATTCAGAGCCTTTCTAGGTTTTCAACAGAAGCAGACAAAAAGAGAGTTTTGCATGGATTAAAAAATGGTGTAGTAGACATAGTAGTTGGTACACATTCTCTCCTTTCGGATGATGTTCAATTTAAAAACCTAGGACTTCTTGTAGTGGATGAAGAGCAGAAATTTGGTGTTAAACAGAAAGAAAAAATTAAAGGGATGAGAATCAACAGTAATGTACTCTCTTTAACCGCAACCCCAATTCCAAGAACTCTTAATATGGCTCTTATGGGTGTGCGAGATATCTCTGTCTTGGCAGTACCTCCAAGTGGAAGAAAGGATATTGTGAACAGTTTTGAACATTTTAATTGGGATAGTATTGTTAATGCAATCCAAAAGGAAATGGACAGAGGAGGTCAGGTATATTTCTTGCACAACAGGATAGGCAATATTCTTTCGATTCAAAAGAAGTTACAAGAACTGTTCCCAAAAGCAGTGGTAGATGTGGTACACGGACAAATGGGAAGTAAATATCTTTCTTCAAGAATGTCGGATTTTGTATCTAAAAAAACAGATATTCTTCTGTGTACTACGATTATTGAAAATGGTTTGGACATACCAAATGCAAACACTCTTATAGTTGATGATGCCTCAAAATTAGGACTTTCGCAAATGTACCAAATCAGAGGAAGAGTAGGAAGATCCCTTGAGCAGGCATATGCATATTTCTTCTTTGATACCTTAAGTGAGAACGCTATCTTAAGGCTTGATGCTCTGCGGGATTCTCAAAGTTTAGGCTCAGGATTCTTACTTTCAAACAGAGATTTGGAAATTAGAGGAGCAGGAGATATTCTGGGAAAGAATCAATCAGGAACTATCAACTCAGTTGGGTACGGTTTGTATACACAAATGCTTTCAGGGGCAATTGAAAAAATAAAAGCAAGGGGGTAGGAGATAATCCTTTCGTAGTGAGCCTTCTTTGAGCAAATATTTTTCACTTGTGTACCTATATATATTTACTCTAGTATATACCATGTCTTCAGTCCTTTACCGAAAATACCGTGCCCAAGATTTTGACCAGCTCATAGGGCAGGGACATATTACTAAATTGCTTAAAAATGCAGTTAAAACAAACCAGATATCTCAAGCATACCTTTTTGTTGGCTCTCGTGGTACTGGAAAGACCAGTGCTGCAAGAATACTCGCAAAAGCAGTAAATTGTCTCCATCCAAAAGAAGATGGAAATCCCTGTAATGAGTGTGAGGTATGTGTTGGTATAACTACAGGTAGATTGATGGATTTAATAGAGATAGATGCAGCATCAAACAGAGGTATTGACCAGATTAGAGAATTAAAAGAGAAGATAGAGTATTCACCAACAGACAGTAAGTACAAGGTTTATGTCATAGATGAAGTACATATGCTCACCACAGAGGCGTTCAATGCCCTTTTAAAGACTTTAGAGGAGCCTCCTGCCCATGTTATATTTATCCTTGCAACTACAGATGTACACAAGCTTCCTCCTACGATTCTTTCGAGATGCCAGAGATATGACTTTAGACTTGGTACAAACGAGGAGATAGAGAAACTTCTAAAGGATGTTGCAGTGAAGGAAGACATAAAGATTGCAAAAGAAGCAATAGATATACTTGTCCAAAATGCCAAGGGTAGTTACAGAGATGCTCTTTCTCTTCTGGATGTTGTCTACAGTGGAAGAGGAGAGGGAATTAAAAATATCTCCGAGAGAGATGTAAGAGATATCCTCGGTCTTCCAGATTTTGACTTGGTAATATCTCTTCTGAAAAACTTAATTGAAGGAAGTGGAAAGAGATCACTAGAGGTAATTGAAGATTTAGAAAAGAAGGGTGTTAATCTAGCACAATTTACAACTTATGCATTGGAAATATTGCGGAATATACTGGTAGAGAAGATAAAAGGAAAGGTCTCCAAAGAGTATGCTTTTGCCAAGGATACAGATTTGAAGACTCTTCACAAATTAATTAATCTGTTTCTGGATGCAGAGAACAAGATTAAATATTCTAGTAACCAAGGGCTAGTATTAGAAATGATAATTCCAGAAATGATTAAGGTAGATAGTGAGGAAATCAAGATTGTAAATATAGATGTAAAGAATAAGATACAGACAACAGAAGAGCAAAAGGAGACAACGGAAGAATCTGAGGAGGAGGAAGAAGAAGACAATGTTACGGATGAAAGTATCTCTGTGGAGGATGTAAGAGCAAGGTGGGAAAAATTTGTAAATGAAGTTAAACCTTTTAATGGTCATTTGTATGCATTCCTAGGTGGTGCTAGAGTTATTAGTTTTGATGAGAACACTCTTCTTTTGGAAGTTCCGTTTGCTTTCCACAAAGACAGAATAGAGATTCCAAGAAGTAGGGACATAATATCTACAACCTTCCATAAGGTATATGGTGTCAACTGCAAGATAGTGTGTAATGTTAATAAGGATGTAAAACCAAAGAGAAAATCTGAAGCAGAATTTGTACTTCGGAATCTGCCCCCTGCTCCTCCTAAAAAAGAAGCAGCCCGAAGTAGAAATATGAAGAAAGAGGTCGAAGCTATCTTTGAGGGTATGTAGTGTCTAACTTCCCAAATTGAGGTATAATATCAATATATATTTAATATTTTCATTACATTACAATGATAAATCCCGTTGAATTACTTAGAATGCAAAATGAAGCTAAAAAGATGCAAAAGAAACTCCGAGAGAGAAGAATTACAGGTGAATCCAAGGATGGATTAGTTAAGCTCTATATGAATGCTGCACAAGAATTAGAAGATCTTCGTATAGATGACCAATTACTTTCACCAGATATGTCAGATGAGCTTAGAAAGTACTTTAAAGATGCATTTAAGGATTACCAGAAGAAGCTTCAGAAGGAGATGGTTGCTGATATGGACTTAAGTCAATTAAAGAACATGTTAGGATAATATGTCTGTACTTCCAAAATCCGTAGAACAAGTTATAGATGAGTTCAGTAAACTACCAGGAATTGGTCCTAAGTCAGCATCAAGAATGGTTTATCATTTTTTAAGATCTCCAAACAAAGATGCTACTAAATTGGCGAAAGCTTTGACTCAGATGGATTTGGAAGTAAAAAATTGTAGTAAATGTTTTAACGTTTCAGATAAAGATATCTGTGATATCTGTTCCAGTAAGATAAGAAAAACAAACAAACTGTGTGTAGTAGAGGAGCCTTTAGATGTTGTGGCTTTTGAGAATTCCGCGGTATATGATGGTTTTTACTTTGTTTTAGGTGGAGTTATATCTCCTGCAGATGGTATAGGGGCAGATGAGATTAGATTTACAGAATTAAAGGATAGGGTGGATGAACTTTTAAAAGAGAATGATACTGTAGAAGTAATCGTAGCAACTAACCCTAATCTAGAGGGAGAGGCTACATCCAACTATATTTTAGATTTGTTTAAGAATTTACTAAAAGAGGGTAAAATAAAGATATCTAGGTTAGCAATGGGTCTCCCAACAGGTGCTGATTTAGAATATGCAGATAGATTAACATTAAAGAGAGCGCTGGAAGGAAGGAGAGATATTTGATGAAACTTTACAGTACACTAGATAGAAAAGTAGTAGATATTGTCCCCATAAAGGAAGGACAAATTTCCATGTATAACTGTGGACCCACGGTCTACTATCGTATGCATCTTGGAAACATTCGTGCATATGTAAGCTGGGATATTCTTCACAGGGCATTACTGCATCTTGGGTATGATGTAAAAAGAGTTATGAATTTTACAGATGTAGGGCACATGACCCACGATGAAGATTTTGGTGAAGACAAGATGGATATAGAAGCAAAGAAAGAAGGACTACAAGCAATAGATATCGCAAATAAATATATAAATACTGTCTTGGAAGATTTTAAAGCCTTGAATATCCTTACTCCAAATGGAGAAATAATTGAAGAGAATTTGGATTTTAATGATGTTGAAAAACATGGTTGGATGAGAGCAACAGCACATATTGCTGAAATAATAGAAACTATCAAAAAGATAGAATTGAACGGATATACGTATGAAACGGAGAATGCACTGTATTTCGATGTAACTAAAATTCCAGATTACACAATCTTTACTGGTCAGAAATTGGAAGATAAAAAGATTGGAGATAGAGAAGAGGTTGTTGTAGATCCAAATAAAAAGAATCCAGCAGATTTTGTTCTGTGGATGAAAAAAGTTGGGAAATACGAAAACCACGAGATGTTGTGGAACTCTCCATGGGGGGACGGTTTTCCTGGTTGGCACATAGAGTGTTCTGCCATGGGTACAAAGGCCTTGGGAGAGAATTTTGATATCCATACAGGAGGTGTAGACCATATTCCAGTGCACCATACAAATGAAAGAGCACAAAATATTGGTGCCTTTGGGCATGGCGTAGTTAAATATTGGGTGCACAATGAATGGGTAGTAAACAAAGATGATGCAAAACTATCAAAGAGTGATAAAAATGCAGACACATTACTAGAGATCGTAGAAAAAGGATTTGATCCCTTAGATATTAGATATCTGTTCGCATCTGTGAATTACCATACCAAGCTTGCATTCTCTACAGAAGCACTAGTTGGTGCTCGAAATGCAAGATTAAATATTAGCAAGAGAGTAAAAGAGCTCGGAACTGAGAGAGGAAATCTCTTAGATGGATATATTCAGAGATTTAAGGATGCTTTGGAGAATAATCTAAACATGTCCGAGGTATTGTCCATACTAAATGAACTACTCAAATCTTCCCATAAGAAAGAAGATATCCTAGCGACTGTTTTGGACTTTGACAAAGTATTGGGATTAGGTTTAGACAAGATTGAAGATACAAAGGTAGATTTGGGGGAAGATATTGAGGAATATGCAAAGCTAAGAGATGAGGCTAGAGCAAATAAAGACTATGCTAAAGCAGATGAATACAGAAAGAAGATAGAGGATGCTGGGTATATAGTTTTAGATACGCCACAGGGTACTAAATATCAAAAAAAGTAGATGATACAAAATACTGTCACTATACAATTAGATGAAATTCAAAGAGAGAATGCAGAGGAGATATTGGAGGCATACGGATGGAAAGAGGAGTATGTAAATAATCCATATGCCAAGTTTAGAATGAAAAGCCCACAATCTTCCAATGTAATTCTTTACACTAGTGGTAAATTAGTATTTCAAGGGAGCGAAGATTTTACAAGTATCATAACGGCGATAAAGAACAACAGAGAAGATGAAAGTGACATTATTCCACATCTTGGTGTAGATGAAGTAGGAAAGGGAGACTACTTTGGACCTCTTGTTGTAGTTGCATGTTTTTTGGATGAAGAATTTTTAGAAAAAATCTCGAGTATTGGAATAGGTGATTCAAAGAAATTTTCGGACTCAAAAATTATGGAGATGTATAACCTTGTTAAAGATTATCCATACTTCTACATTTCAATCGTACATCCGAAAGAGTATGCTCAACTCTACAAGGAGAGTAAGAATGCCTCAATACTACTTGCCAGACAGCACTCTAAAGTCATAGAAATGGGACTAGGAGACCTCAAATCAAAGAATATAGAGTGTGGTAGAGTAGTCATAGATCAATTCTCTAGTAGAAAAGCTAGAATACTCAATGAGTTAGGTAATTACGGTAAAGAAATTGAATTAATACAATTCCATAAAGGAGAGTCAGATATGGCAGTAGCATGTGCTTCTGTTATGGCAAGGGGAATATTTTTAGAAGAAATGGAGAAGATGAGAAAGAAGTATAATTTCAATTTTCCAAAAGGAGCATCGGATGTCATAGATAAAGGTCAGGAATTTGTTAAGAAGTTCGGTGTTGAAGAATTAGGTAATGTAGCAAAAATATCTTTCAAAACAACAGCTAAAGTTTTACAGATTAAACTTTAGATTTTTTTCTATCTTCTTTCAAAGATTTGAAGAGTGCGAATCCAAGTGTAAATATTACTACACCTGTTACTAAGGAGAAGTAGAAGCTACTCTGCTGTATTTCCTTGGTTATACTGTTCTCATCTATACCATTGTAGAAGAGCCCTAGGACGGTTCTAGGGTATATTAAGTCAGATATATGCCACTCATCTATAACAATTGTTTCCTCGATGATGTCATTTGGATAGAGTTTTTGCCTATCTTGATTTATTTTGTAATATTTAGGAGTGTATTTCCCTTTATTGTTGTAGACCTGTATTTCCCCATCCGGTACTAGGACATAGTTTGTTATATTTTGGTAAATATATTTAACTTTAGTATCCCTGATAAACGGTATCCCTTTGTCTACAATCTCCATACTAATCTGTGCGAATTCAGAAGTTATACCTTTTACATCTCCTTGTTCAACAACATGTAGTACTACCAAGTGTGAAAGGTTATCTACTGCACCAACGGAATTTTGTGGATTAATGAAACCAGCATCATTTGTTTGTTTAAGGATAATTAGATTAAAATATGTTCCAAGTGGAAGATTCGAAGGTACTACAATTTGGTAACTTAAACTAATGGTTGCATCAGGTTCTACTCTAAAGGTGTCTATATCTGTCTTAACGAACAAGTATGTATTTTCTGTTAGGATACTACTTGTTTTAGGGTTGTATCCTACGACAGTAGGGAGTATATATACCTCTTTATTTGTTGTATTTGTAAAGAGGATTTTAGAGTCAAAAGTATCTCCTGAACTTAGCATGGATTGGGTTATAGCAGGTGCAAGAGAATTAGCATTAACATGAGTTAATGGAAGGAAGAATAGTATGGAAAGGAATCCAATTGTAAATATTTTTTTGATTTTCACCTTGCTTACTTAGGTAGTGGTTTATACTCTGCTTTCTTTTTCTTAGCAGTTTTTACAATTATGACAAGGAGTGCGATGATTAGCAAGACAGCTACTATATATCTCCATGGAAGTATCCAGAAAGATGTATCTGCAGTTAGAGGAGCAAAACCTGGTTGGAATGTACGGTATGTTGCAACGAGTTTTGCATCAATGGGTCCTAGCACAATCTGTTTGTCATTTGTTAAGAATTTTCCAAAATCCCATGTACTTTCATAGTTCCCTGTGTTTTCCCTCATTATACTTTGCGTGTTTTCATTGAATGGGATTCTTGCAATTTCTTTGTCGAATATATTAGTTAATACAATTTCTCCAATTGGGGAGATATGTGTATCGCCAAGATTTTTAATTCTTGTTGTGAATATTACATTAGGAAATTCATAGAAATTTTTATCTGTAGTGAAACTCAAAAGTTCTGCATTCTCGACAAAATCCTTACCTACTTTTATTAGTATAGGTGTTCCTGAGTTTAGTGTTGTAAGGGTTGCAGTTCCTAATGAACCTCCATTTCCACTTTGTGAGAGGAAGGCAATGATTACATTGTATTCACCTTTTGTAGCATCTTTTGGTACTACAATATCGTAATATATTTTTTCATTTCTGTTCGGAACAAGTTCGACCTCTTTTCGATCCACTGTAATCCAAGAAGCTGCAGAGTAGAGGTTTTTAGCCTCTTCTTCCTTGGAAAGGAAAATTGCTGTTCCTGGCTGATTCTCTATTTGTCGGAAACCCGTTACGAGAACATCATATGTGGTAGTTGTATTGGAAAGATTCCACACTACTATTTCACCGTGATATTTATCACCCGGTTGAAGATTTAGAATCTCTGATACTGGGGCTGTTCCTATAGATAGAGGAGCAGCATATGAATAGGAAGGATTAAAAATACAAAAAGAAAAGAGTGAAAAAAGGACTAATGCAACAAAATACATTTTATTTTTAAAAAATGGGGCAGAATATATATTTAGTTTCTTCATTTTTATTCTAGTAATATCCACCACACACAAAGGTTACGCTCTCTTGGTAGCTTCCTGCTTGTGCACTTGAGGCTGCTCTTGCACCGTATGTAACAGTAGAAGACTCTCCTGAAGACTGGTTCGCATTCTGGTAAAGAAT
>JAKPKF010000061.1 GCA_029553845.1 bacterium
ACTGTCCCAACACTGACTAGATACTTCACACAGGTTGCAAGATCCTTAGAGCACATACGACCTTCTATAACTACATCTCTTATATCTGCCATTATAATCTATTCTCCTTCACAAACGCTTTTAGCACTATACGTACATCCTTCGCATTAGGATTCCTCCAATGCTGTATATTGTTAAGAATGTATAAGCACTGAATTGCAAGCTCATGTCCAGTCATAACAAGTGCAGCCTTGCAATAATCTACTGCATAATTCAGACTGGTCTTATAAGCCTTAATATCACTCAAGATAACCTCAATAGCATCTTGCACATTAGCTTCTGTAACCACAGTATAACCTCCTCATAAGTGTAATACGCTTGTCAACAATAACTACATCATCAATAGCATGATGCAAATCAAAGAACAACTCCCTATCATACTTATCCCAAAAGCTTTACAAGTTGCATCTACTCAATATCCTCCTTTCTCTTATTCAAGTTAACTTTCTTAACAAAACAAAGGGCCTTGCCTGGCTTATACTTCGCAAGCCTGACAAAGCCCTCAAGATCATTCTCACTTCCTAAGACAAAAGAATACTCCTTCCCATCAACCAATAGATCAACGTCTATAAGCCCTGTGAAGTCATGTTTTATAGATGTTATAATCAGCTTCATAAACCCTCTCTCTCTCTCCTTCTAACCATCATTATATCACAACTTATAATAGTTGTCAATAAGTGCAAATGTATGTTTGTAGGGTATGTAGAGTAGGAATCGTAGGTGTCCCCAATAAAAAACCCTGAAATTGTCTGAACATAGGGTGATATGTAAGTATAATATGTAGTATAAAGTGTATGGATGTAGTGTAGTCTTTGTTTGTTCTTTTTTTATTTTTTTTTTAAAGAAGTACTTTAACCCTTCTTTCCATACGATATACTTATACAATACCTATAGGCATACGTTATGTACTTACGATATTTACCTTCGTTCATACATTTTCAAAAATGGGGTTTTTATCGGGTGACCTACAAACCATACGCCTACAAGCATACGATTGTGCTTATTGTTATATTCTACACCCTAGTGCTAATGCCAGTTTTATAAGTGATACAGTCTTTAGACTATATAATCCAAGCTCATCCCAAAGTCCAGTCTTTCCCCATATAAGAGGGAGTATGTAGTCTCGTACTTCCCATTCATCTTTTAACATATTAGCTCCTTTCATTATTGTTCTTTGTTCAAATATTGAACGAAGGGTATTGCGTTGAGTAAGTGGTATATATCAAGGCTCATAGTCAAGTTTGTTTATTGTTAGGCTTTTTTCAGTGCTTCCAGAGCTGCAATGGCAGCTTCGACACTTCCATACTTCGCAACCAAACTCTCAGGCGTTAAGGCTACGGCCTGCCGAGTTCCAGGCTTCGGGACATGATAGGTAGCAATTGCCGGAATTGCCTTCAAGCGTCTTGCGTTAGACTGCCACTTCACAACAGCAGCCTGAGCAGCAACTTCCATAATATCAGCAGGGCTAAGACCCGTGAAGTCAATCGTAAGCTCAGTGCCATGAGCATCATCATCGGCGAACATTTTAGTGCTAATGATTTTAGTAAGTTTCATGGTTTTACCTCCAGGTAGTTGATAAAGACCATGAGCCTTGGAATATACCACTTACTACTATACAATATTCAGTTGTCAAAGAACCATGCGCCCTTTGTATATGCAGGGTGGGCCTCCCCAACTTTCGATTACATCATAACACAGAACGCTTCCGTTGTCAAGCCCCATCCCCATGAGGGGGTTTATGTTCTCATGGCGCGCGAGAAGGCCTCTTTAGATAGTTTATAATCTACATTATATGTTCATATTTGTTCATATTGACTCTTGTTGACTCCTGTCAACTCTTGTTGACTCTGATGTGGGTTTATAACTATGTTCAATGTTTGAACAAAGGGTATATTCTAGGTAATAAGAAGTTATATCTATATAGACTAAACCTGTTTGTTCATGTTTGGTATTTACTTGACAATGCTGAAAATATCTGATATAATGGGTTTGAAACTAGAGGTATACTATCCTAATGGTGGAGTTATAAGATGGGCAGACATAGATTACCAGAAACTCATAAGCAATATCAGATAGAGCAAATGTGGGAACTTCATCATGAAGTATGCAGACTTGCTCTTATTGGTATGAAGCAAGTTGATATTGCAAACCATCTTGGCGTTTCTCCAGTCATGGTTAGTTATACACTCAGAAGTCCAATCGTTCAGAGACAACTCAATCAACTTAAAGCAGTTCGGGATATAGATGCTATTGATGTTTCTAAAGAGATTCAGGATCTTGCGCCTAAAGCTGTGCGTGTGCTAGAAGATATGATGGATTCTGATCTTCCTAATCTTAAGCTCAAGGCAGCTACTGATATTCT
>JAKPKF010000242.1 GCA_029553845.1 bacterium
TTAATATTTTTAATAACTCCCTTAAATGTAAGGTGCATTTGGTGTGTTGCAACTAAACAAATTGTCGTGTGGTTAAGAGGACAATTTTTACAATCAGGAAAATCATAGCATCTCTTATCTAGGTTCATGATCTCTCCTTTAGCAAGTTCGTGGCTTGTTCCCCTATTAAACACTTTATATTTTTATTTTCTCTTGCCGAATATTCCAAAAAGTATGGCATAACTCTATCACTGATTTTGCCCGATTCGGCGCACTCAACTGCTGTCCAATAATCGTAATCTCCTTTTGGAGTATCAGGAAACACCCCCTTAGCGTTCATGTCATCAACGATTGTCATCAGTTTGTCTCTCCTAACTTTTTCGTACTTGTCAAGTATGTTAGCAATTGTTGGCGGATAGGTTGATGTTTTGATAATTTCCTTGACCGCCAAAGTCATCAAATAACAATCGTATTCGACCAAGATAGTGACATATGAAAGATCACTATCTTGATTGTTTTTGATTATTGGATATGCACCATCAATTAACTGTTTAATTGTCATCGCCTCTTTTTGGGTCATTATACATACCTTTCTGGCTCTTTGTTGTTAAAGATGCCTAGTTTTGTATTTAGATCATTTACCTTTCTATCAACTTGTTCAGAAAGAGTTTCCGATTTTTTAGAAGCATCTAGATAATTACCCTCTAATATTTTGACAAAGTTGTTTGGGCGAATGCACCAATCAAAGTTGGCAGTCCATGATTGTTTGTTATTCCCACGCAAGAACGATGAATCTTTAGCTTGATCAATCATTTTATAGATTGCTTCTTCTCCGTGTTCTTTAATCCTTGCATGCAGGACGGATTTGCGTTTATCAGTTATAACTGTTATTTCTTTCATCATGGAGTTGTTGTTCCAGTAAGTCATAATGCGATTATAGTTAATAGGTTGTGATTTATCGTCAGTGTCAACTGACATAGAAGATTTATCTTCTATATTCTTATCTAATCTAATCTTATCTATACTAACCTTATCTACTCTATGCTCCCACTTGGTTGTCAGTTGGTTGTCAGTTGGTATACCAGAGTCTATCTTCAAAGT
>JAKPKF010000071.1 GCA_029553845.1 bacterium
TGGGAAGTAGATAGTTCAATAGCAATGGAAAACTTAAATAAAGCATTGCTAACATTAAAACGTAAGTTGCTCAACTCCTATGGGTATGAAGCCGAAGAAGTCATTAAGATCAATGCGATCCACTTGGCTTAACGCGTTACATTTATATACATGTAAGATCAATACGACTGTGCCCAAACCGGTAAAAACAACATGGAAGGGAAACTTTCTCTTCCTTTGTTTTTATCAAGCAGGTTAGGTGCCTCTTTTGCTTCACGGCAGCTACGCTTTAGATACCCCGGCTGTTATTTTGCCATAGTTAACATTGTTGAAAAGTTAACCGAGCTTCAAATTAGAGCGCGGATATAAATAGAATTAAAACTAATATATTTACATTTAAGTTGTAGTTATGTGTATAGTTGACACATTTTTGGTTGGTAAAATGTGACTAATAGGCACCTAACCAGAACTTAAACTTAATATACAACCAGAGGAGTTCTTCGAATAATTTACACATATACTTTACAAGTTATTTACCATGTATAAAAAAGTGGTTGCCTTACCAGCAATCATAATCAGTAATGTCTTCTTGTGACTACTCCCATCACTGAAGTGACGGGCATCTAGGGATTTTCACCCATACTGTACAGCCCTACAGTAATGATTTAATAGAACAAACCAGCACTTTCAGCCTTGAATGTCCAATTTACATTTGGCCTTTGAGGCAGTAGTAGCCATCACAATTCTATCGTATTTTCCCAAATACTTACAGAGATAGGGTTTATAAGGGCAGGGGACGATCAACATACTATCACAACCTGATAGTATATTTGTCATAAAATAGTATAAAGATTGTTATGCAATCTTTTTGAAAGGTACAGTATCAGCATACACGGTGAACCCCGCTGCTCCGCGATGGCCTCCGCCTCCATGCTTTACCGCGATCTTACTCACATCCACAGACTGTGAGTACAAAGAAACGAGCCAGTTTGACCCAGTATAGTAGAATGGGATGAAGATATCATATCCTTTACCCTCCACACTCTTGAAGAATTCGCTGTTGCATTTAGGTAGGTTTACAAAGAAGCAGTTGTAGCCTTCAAATTTCCCGGCAAATCCGATGCTGTCCAACACAGTTTTTGCATATCCATCCCGGTATTTTAACATATACTCCCCATTGCTGACCATATCCTCAAGGATCTGGCCCCGGTTATGTTTATCATCCCACCAGAGATGGTTCCAAAACGCTGCAGTCGGTTTGATATTTTCTGCACTCTGCAGACATGTCATGAAATTCACGGTCTGAGGATCCATCTTCCGTGCCCAGATATCCCAATCGTTGATCAGCTGAGTAAACATCGGGGCCCGGTTGATTACTGATGGGTCAATCTGGAATAATCGATCTCCATCTTCGGGGTCGATCTCATCAGTGAGATACCCCAACTGCCCGCCATCAACATACCCATGAGTGTAGGCCCATGTGAGCATACACCCTGATACTCCGTCAAGCCTAATTCCGGCAATCGGTTCATCAACCCCGACCATCTTCTCAATGGCTGTAATATGGTGGTCGATCCACGTTACATTCCTTGTTATGCTGAGCAGTTTCAGCATCTCATCCCGGCTGATCGAGAAGTCAACAATCCAGATCTCTTCATCCTTTTTGATGGTATCCATCGGGAACTGCCGATCATAGTTCATCTCGACGAAATTCTCTGCAGTTAACTCTTCTCCTCGGTGTTTTAAGCACATTAAAACCCAAAAAGCCGCACAATAGCCATCAGGATCATTATGGTGGAAGCATTTCATTGTAATCAAACCTCATTCAGTTTTTTCATATATTCTTCAGGAGGCATCTCATTTAACCCCAAGGGGTCAGGAAGATACCCTTTTTTACGATACATCTCCAGCACTTTACTCCATGTATCTATGGTAAAGATAGGGGCACTCACTGCCAGAGGAGAACCGGGCGTGAATAACTCTTCTCTACCCTGTTCAATACAGTAATTCAACAATCCATAGTAGAAGTGGTGATGAATAGCATGAGTTCCGGCAATCAGGTCAATAACGACCTGTTTTCCAGCATCAACATCAGCCAGAATCTGTACTCCAAGATCCTTCCCGACCTCTTCATCGAACAGATAATCCCCGCTGTAAGTATAAATTATAGGATTATCCCCGGTTTTTATCCAACTCGCCCCAGATTTCAAGATCTTTCACATCCTCTTCGCATAAATACCGATCAAATTCATCAGAGTATTCTTCAGTCAGCCGCTTCATTATTGGACTTGATAAGGTAAATAATTTGTGGCTGTATCCCATGTCTGAAGACACGGGGATTAGCCACGAAGAGATCCTAATTTGCACCCTTCACAGCAGATATTGATTCTTACTCCAACGCCTGTAAGCCACACCTTGTAATGAATCTGACCACAGTGATGCTTACAAAATTCTTCAGCACGTTGCTTTTCTACTTCATTTAAATGTAAACCTTCCGACATAATATACTCCTCACGTTGTAATGTTAATTAGATTTTGAATCATTTCAGCCTTTTCCCATTCGAATGCATATGAGGAAACACTGACACTGCTCATCACAATATTTACTCATCATATTTCAGGAGGAAGTTCGGATTAATTGCTTTAAATGATACCAAACCAAAATCCGGATCTTGTATAGGATCGACAGGTCTGATAACAATACCTTCTCGATTGACTTTTGGATTTAGTTTACTATTTCCTTTTGCCATCTCAATAATTGTATCGATATCATCAACTAAATCAAATTCTCCAAGATACGGGACACATTTAAAATTATAGATCTTACAGAACTCCGTCACCTCTGTATTTGAGTAATATCTCCGGGTATCTGTATCAATTACATTAAATATCCAGTACTCAAGAGTTTTAAGGGCATATTTATTGCCTTGAACTCCAAATCCAATTAACTCTCCTTGAACAGCAATATTCTTTCCTACTGTTTTTAGTTTCTCTTCCACATTCTCTAATCGTGCAGCTTTCCAGTATGCATTGTCTTCAGTTTCTAATAATTCTAAATTACGAGAGCATACCCTAAACTCACCATCATGATAAATGCAAGTAAGACTGCTTCCATCCAGTTTCTCTGTATAAGATACCTTCACACCTTTGTATTTAGTAAGGAGATCTTGTAGATTCTGAACCCGCTCTTCATCAGATTTAGATAGTAGATTTGTAGGAAAGTTCCCTTTCACGGTTCCACGGAGAGATGCAGGAATTGGAGGCTCATATTTAACAATACCCAGACGCTCTGTTACATCCTGACCTACATAATAAACTTCTCCCCTACCTAAATTAAGATATGATATAGGTAATAGAAGTCCTTGGCTAACCTGCCCTCGTAATTTTATCGTTTTGATTCTAAACCCCCTAGGACGTAGCCATTCAAAGCGCGGGTCAGTATGAGGCATTACGGAGTCCACCTCGCAATAAATCACATGCTCACCTACATGAAATTCACCCTTCTTAACTACGCAATGCCACCCATCTACAGTTGCCACCTCAATAGAATCAGCATTCTCTATTGGTGCAATATCTTTTATAACTCTGATACTGGCTAACTTCCGTTCCATGTATCAATATTAGCCGAAAGAATATAAATAGATGTTGAAGAATAAAGATAGTCCCGGACGGATTCGAACCGTCGTCATCGGAACCAAAATCCGATATGATTGACCTCTACACTACGGGACTATAGTTCCTATTTCTGGATTCGAACCAGCAGTCTAAATGTGTTCCGTGTCCAGACAACTTACACATCAATGCCAATGTCATACAAGGACTTGAGTGTTTGCAATCACTCTCTGGCGTCTTGCATTCCCAATGATGAAAACATAATAATGGTGTGACCCAATATTATGTCAGATCTATCGTGGTTAGATCAGGTGGTTTTGTTCATGAACCTCATGAACCACAGTTTTCCTTCTGTGAGGTTTTCGGAGGTTGTTTTCATCTCCTTTGTAGTATTACTACCCCACGTAGTAGCAAATAGTATTTGACGCAATTATATATAAGGTTATGTGCCACGCAACCCCTGATGAGGAGCACTCAACCTATATGCACTTCATCCAAGTGACTACTCCCAGCACTGAAGTGACGAAGATTAGCCAAGAAGAGATCCTAAAGTAAACGATAAATTAATCGCCGAGCACTCAATCCCGCGGGCACTCGGCCAAGGAGGAAACAAAATGAAATAGCAACACGCGCCACCTTTATGATTGACAAAACAAAAGGAAGAAAGAGAATTCTTCCTCATGCTTGTCGTTTGGGGGCACATATATATTAGTGCAACCAATATATAATAATGTTGTATGGATATGTCCAAACAATTAAGTATGGAAAATATAAAGTTGCCAGCCTTATGTATTGTCCATATAGTATTGGTTCAACAAAACCAGTCAAGTGTGAAGGTGGGGTCATGGAAAGTATAAGTAGATGTCCTTACTGGCAATTGGATGGAAGGGAAGTAGTCCCAGTTGAGTCTATGCTAAATAATCCAATAGTTGTAAATAGTGAATTATATAGATATATGCCACAGATTGTGAATGATTTTGAGACTGTTGGTAATTATCAGTGGCGTTGTACTCAATGGCCAGGAATTCGCGAGAAGTCCTACACATGTCTACTAACTGACTGTACTGGTAAACGATTTACAGTTAACGAGGCTGTTCAACGATATATACGGAGTGATGGATGATTGAAAAAGAGTGTAAGCCCTTTACTATAAAAGGAACCCTATATGATATCGATGAGGTATACTTTGAACACTTAATGGTGCAATTAGGGGAGTATTTATGCAAACGATATCATGAAGTCGATCTGGTCAGCCCACTAGAGTTGCTTACGCAAATAGCATATACACATGATTTATACTTACAACAGCAGTTATATATAGCATATTGGCTTGGATTGCATTCAAAAGACATGGAGTATGAGAGATTAATCCTCCAATGCCTTGATAAGATACCTGATTAAAACCATGCATCGAGGGTGTTTTGACCATTAACAACTGCTTCCCAATTCATACCAATACTCCATAAATATGATTCCATTTTTTTACGAATGGTAACCTCTGCCATTTTATCCCAGTCAATTGTATGTTTGATTAAATTGGTGTTGAAGTCCTCATCGATGCATACAGTGGTTGCATCCCGTAAGTATAGTAGACGTGGTTTAGTGCCTTCACCTATGGTATAGTTGTATTCCTTCTTGGCATACTCAATACCATTCTTCCACGGATTACTAGCGACATATGGAATCTTACGAACAGCCTTTGGCAGCGATATGTCTATGATGTCTATATTGCCTTTACGTATATCATTGAAGTAAGTTTTAACTTTACTGACGGCTTTAGCCTGATCACCATCAATAAGTAATGTATTTAGGAAGTATGAGATACATTCCTTGGTGATGTTGGATTGATCTGAACGTTTGAGTTCAAGCCCCATGTAGGATAACTCACTTACATCCTTACCTTCCTTCCAGATGAGATAACCTGCGTATTTCTTTTTGGATGATTTAGATCTATCACCAGAGGACGACTTAAACAACAATCGTCTAAATAATTTCTCAGCCTTTAACGTAATGTGAACTGAACAACCCTTATCATCACACCATTGGGCTAACTGTTTATTTAAGTAATCCTCGATCTGTAATGCTTCGGAGCTTGTAGATACCTCAGAAAAGAAAACGGAGTCAGTATCTCCGTACAATACCGTTTTCCCAAGTTTTACGCACTCCGATTGAATGAACCTATTAATTTCCTGACCAGTAGATGTGACAAAAAATGCATTATCACGGTTGTATAATCTAAATGCAGGAGAACCCGTAACACCATAGAATGAGTTTGCAACTGCTTTGGTTGCACTATCTAAAGCATCTGCTCCCTTTACACCTTGCTTCTTTAGACTTCGGTAGTGTTCACGGAGTTCCATAATGCGCTTCATTGCTTTGACAATTACACCATCTATATCTGCTGAAATGTTAAACCCAACCATTATATTGGGGTAAAGGGCTGAAACGTCAACTGTAGCCGTCCATTCGTGAATCCCGGCATTTGGCGAGACGACAAGTGCCCCAGGAAATTTTTCAGTTTCTTTATTGGAATACACTCTCGTTGGCATGGGCTTGATCCCATCATGAAGTAAAAGCATCTCAATAATTTTACTGTTAAATAAACCATCCATGATTTTAGAACCAGCCACAAATCGTATAGACTCGAAATACATGTAAAGACCAAGTGACTCATCAATATGTTGGAGTGCTATTACATCATTCTTACAGTAGTTAATGAGGTCCACATAACGTTTATCATTCATAACTTGTTCAAGCATAATACCTAAGTCGGGATACTCGAAAGCATATGACTTGATAACATTACCATCTTTATCTACATGATCTAACAACTCGTGATCGCCAATGACAGATTTGAGACCGAATGATTCACGCTGACCCATCCCTATACTATATTTTCTAAATGCTGCCATCATGTCGAGGATTGCTCTTCCACCAACCCGAATACGAAAATCACCAGTTGCTTCACTAAATTCACACTTACATGAACCCTGTCGTGCAAGACCTACTAATGATACTCCAATATTTGCAGCACGATTTATTAGATATGGAATATCGAATTGCTCAAAGTTCCAGCCCCCTATGATATCT
>JAKPKF010000104.1 GCA_029553845.1 bacterium
GTAATTTTAATTGTACTTGGTGTAGTTTCACCAATTGCGCCAGGGGCAGCTAAATTGACACTGGAGCCAGATGTTCCAGCGGTCCCACTAGAACCTGAGGTACCAGACGTGCCACTTGTACCTGAGGAGCCTGAACTACCAGATAGTCCATCAATTCCCGCTCTACCCGAAGATCCTGATGATCCAGAGGTTGATGAAGTTCCCGATGATCCTGATGATCCATTTTCTCCTGAAGTTCCCGAAGTTCCTGATGTTCCAGGATCTCCTTTTGTTCCTGATGTTCCACTAGAACCAGAAGTACCAGATGTAGAAGAAGTACCAGAAGTTCCTGATGTACCAGGAACACCTTGCACGCCCTGAATTCCACTAGTACCAGAGGTCCCTGCTGTGCTAGAAGTACCAGAAGTACCAAATCCACTGGTACCAGATGTACCAGATGTAGAAGATGTTCCAGATGTTCCAGATGTAGAAGATGTTCCAGAACTTCCAGATGTAGAAGAAGTACCAGAACTTCCAGATGTAGAGGATGTTCCAGAAGTTCCTGATGTTCCTGCTGTAGAAGGAGTTCCAGATGTTCCGGATGTAGAAGAAGTTCCTGATGTTCCACTAGTTCCAGATGTAGATAATCCTGAAGTTCCAGATGAACCAGAAGTTCCAAATCCACTAGTACCAGAAGTTCCTGATGTAGAAGATGTACCAGAAGTTCCTGATGTACCAGAAGTAGAAGAAGTACCAGATGTAGAAGAAGTTCCAGATGTTCCGGATGTAGAAGATGTACCAGATGTACCAGTGGTTCCAGATGTACCAGAAGAACCAGCAGTACCCATATATGTTGCCACCATTTCATCCATAGCATCTTGTACAGTTGTTGAAGCAAATCCAGAAGTAGTTGGATTATAAGATATTGCGCCAGCTGGATGACTATCTGCTTCAGAAGTTGTCTCAAGATCACTGTGTCTTCTGACACTTAGCTCAAATGTTGGTCGTATGTCAAATATAATATCATTTGTAACTTTAGTAGTAGATGGAGTCAAGTAAACAGCAGCAATAGGATATCTTCCAAATGCAATATGTGGAAAATCCGGATCTTCAGATTCATCTCCTTCAATAATTACAAGCCCCTGTTCCTCACTCGTACTAAGAGCAACAATATACCATTTTGGTTCAAATATTGGTAAAATAAATGTATCTGAAGTTCCTCCTAAAAATTCTATTAGTGAAAGTCCACTATTTGAATAATTCCAAATGGTTCCAGGAGAAACTTTAACAGTTAAATCGGGTATATCTTGAGCTGTAGCTTTTAGGGTTGCAAAATTGAGAAGTTTTTTCTTTAAATCTTCACCATAAATCGGAATATGAACATTCATTGTTATCTCAACCCCAAATATAATTTTTAAGAAATGATTTTTTTTAAAATGATTTCTTTATAAGTGACTAATTAAAAGATCTATTTTCTCTTTTACCATTTCTGGAGTAATCAATTTAGTACATTCAAAATCTTTGTTTCTTGGACACCAATTCCAAGATCTATCAAATGTCAATGACTTATCATTAAAACAACCATGACAGGCACCTAATGGTGGAGCAATTCTATAGTTATTTGACTGAAACTCAGTAAAAGGATCACTAAATCCAGATATCATGATAACTTTTTTATTTAAAGCCCAAGCTAACCAAGAAAGACCAGATCCAACTCCAATAAAAAACTCACAATTATTAATTATTGAAGCAATGTTTTCTATTGGATTATTATTTACCGGCACGAGCTTAGTAAGACCTGTTGGATCTTTAGATACCGCTACAACATCGTAAGCCAAATCTCCAAGATAATCAATTATCTGTTGCCAACCACCTGGATAATTCCAAAACTTAGCCCGCATAGTTGAATGATCTGATATGCAAACATATTTTCTTCCAGTTCTAGGAACAGGACTGACACTTATTTTGGGTTTAACTTCTCTATAATTTAACCCAAGCACATCTGCTGCTATTTTCTGGAGTGGAGTTTCTCTCCAGTTATTCTTATTCCTATCATAATTGTCATCATAACAACCAACTCTATATTGAGCACACAGATCATGTGCAGTTGTCCCAGGTACTACGAATTCAATTTCTGGATATTGATCTTTGAATAGTTGATTCCAAAAAGTAGTAGCTATGATTTTACATCCATGCTTCTCCCGGAATTGTTCAACATAAGGTATCCAAGCAAGATTATCACCAAGAGCTTTACTTTCCAAATTAATAAATACTCGTTTGTCTTTTAAATCAAGTTCACGAACAAATTGACATGTTGTTATTTTTGATTCTTCTTTCTTGATAAAAATTGTATCTTCTGAAACATCCTGATTATTTGATACATTTTCAACTTGTTCATCAGTAGTTGCTTCAATTTTCCAATTCACAAAATATTTAGCATTAGGCATAGCCCAACAAACACTAGCTTTTTGTGTTGGAGTTAAATTTGTACTATAAACAATTGAATTATTAGCTTTGTCAATAAACTTAACATCATATCTTTTATTAGAATTGCCAGAAATTTCTATTCTAGCCCCATCTATAAAATTAACATTAATAATATCTTCGTTAATGATTGATGTTTGTTTTGGTTGTTTATAATCGCTTTCAATTTCTTTTAAATATTCTAAAGAAGTTTCTACTGCTTTTTCCCATGAATATTGTTGTTTAATAAAATTAGATCCAATTAAAGCTTTTTGCCGACATTCATTCCAATTATCATAAATATATTTTAATAACAATTTAAAATGTTCAAAATCCGGCTCTGCATATTCCCCAGGGAAATTATTAATTGAAGTTGATTTCATTCCTTTAACATTTACTAAATGAGCTATATTTTGGGAGAATTCGGCTTGAGCTGAATAATTTAAGGCAATGCTAGGAACTCCACAAGCTATGGCCTCAATAAGTGGAAGATTCCAACCCTCTGATCTAGAACAACTTAAAAAGCAATGACTGGTTTGTAATAATTTGACATATTCTTCCCTAGGTGGAAAATGCACAAATCTAACTCTTGGATCATTAAGATCTTCAATTTCTTTTATATATCTTTCAACATTAACTCTGTCAAACCAATTATCAACTGATAAAATCAATCTAATATCTGGATATTTTTCAATGGGAAACTCCTCAAACCAACAATTGATCATTTCTTTTGTTGATTTTCTATATTCCCATTTGCCAACTATTATAAAAGTAAATTTATCGGCAAGATCTAAATCATGAACTGGAAAGAACTCTTTTCCATCAACTCCCTCAGGAACCACATGTACTCTATTCTCTGGAAATCCCTGAGATACTAAACAATTCTTTTGCCACTGCGATGGACACCAGAAATAATCCCAGTTGTCTTTAATATGATTAAAAAATCTCTCTGGTTGAATAGTCGACTCATAAACATTATAACAAATTTTAATTCCTTCATATTTTTTATAAAATATTGGATGATCACTTGTATCTAAAACAATATTAATTGGTACACCAGAATTATCATTGAATTTTTCCAATCTCAACCAAAATGCTTTAGCATGAGCATGATAGCCAGTTTCACCATTTGCAGATGTATGAAATTTTAAGTTCAAGTTCGCCTCCATTTTTCTTTTCTATTTCTTTTCTATCATTACAGAATACTTGTTATCGAATTTATCAAAGATCTCTTGCCGCCAATTAGAAGTAACTAAATTTATAACTTCTTTGTTTGATACAAATTGGGAATTGTCATTTTTTACACAAATAGCATGACCCAACTCCCCATCATCAGAATAAATGAATACTAATTTTGAATCAATATTGTGCTCCTTATACCACCATTTAGCCAATATAGCAGCACCATCACAATCATCTTCAAGATCCTTATTAATAATTGTAATAACCCAAGGATACCAATCTACTGGATCATCATTGATCCATTTAAATCTGGATATTAATTTTTCCAATTCAAGAGCTTTAAATTCTTCTTTTCTTTTTTTTGCTTCGGCAAGATCACCAAAATTGAATATCCAATAAAAAACATTTACGAAAAATGAATATACTGGACACATTATGTATATCCAAAGTTGGGTGCTGATCATTTTAAAATTATTCATACTTTTCATCTTTCTATTTTTGATTTTTACAAGAACTACAAATTTAGATCCGGCAAGAACTAGAATGTGATCTTGCCGGATCTAAATATTTAACAATTAAGGAGCATCGTCCATATCTATAAATCCTTCATAATAGACAATAGCTCTAATAACTCCAGCACTAAATGTTTTACCACCACTACATGTAATCAATATATTTGTTATATCGGTTGTCACCTCGGTGGTCATAGAATTGATTTTATTATTTTTATCAAATGTCTCAGTAGCACATATACTTCCGGAGGCACCACCAGTATAAGCAGCAGCAAACGAGGCACCACCATCATCTGATGTAATTTCTGTATCTACTCTCAACTGACAACCAACAATTCTAGAATTAGCTGGAATATTGAGTGTAATAGTACTTGTTGCTCCAGATAATGTTTTCGTAGCCTCTACAGCATTTTGAGACAATCCTCCTGTAGATGCGACTAATTTTGATTGAGTAATTTTAATTGTACTTGGTGTAGTTTCACCAATTGCGCCAGGGGCAGCTAAATTGACACTGGAGCCAGATGTTCCAGCGGTCCCACTAGAACCTGAGGTACCAGACGTGCCACTTGTACCTGGGGAGCCTGAACTACCAGATGAACCACTAGAACCAGATGTACCTGATGTACCACTATCACCAGAAGTTCCTGATGTACCAGATGACCCACTAGTTCCAGCTTCTCCAGAAGTTCCACTAGTTCCAGCTTCTCCAGAAGTACCAGAGGTACCAGCTTCTCCAGAAGTACCACTAGTTCCAGCTTCTCCAGCTTCTCCAGAAGTACCAGATGTTCCACTATCTCCAGAAGTTCCACTCGTACCAGCTTCACCAGAAGTTCCAGATGTTCCACTATCACCAGAAGTACCAGAGGTACCATCTTCTCCAGAAGTTCCACTAGTACCATCTACACCAGAAGTACCAGATGTTCCACTATCTCCAGAAGTTCCAGAAGTTCCAGCTTCACCAGAAGTACCACTAGTTCCAGCTTCACCAGATGTTCCTGATGTTCCAGCTTCACCAGATGTTCCTGATGTACCACTATCTCCAGAGGTTCCAGAAGTACCACTATCACCGGATGTACCAGATGTACCATCTCCAGAGGTTCCTGATGTACCAGAAGTTCCTTCAAGACCACTCGTACCAGAAGTACCATCTACACCAGAAGTACCAGATGTTCCTGATGTACCATCACCAGATGTACCAGAGGTTCCACTGTTACCAGAAGTTCCACTGGTTCCAGCTATTGCGTAAATTTCTTGTCCATTAAAATAAATTGCCATATAATTAAATTAACCTCCTTATACTGGATTTATATAGCCACCATCAGCGCATGCTTCGTATCCGATAGTAACTACTAAATCAACTGCTGTG
>JAKPKF010000124.1 GCA_029553845.1 bacterium
GGTAAAAGGACTCCAGAAGGATTTAGTAGGGGTAGTGAACGGTCTTAAAGAAGGGAAGCTTAATATTGCAGATGTCCAGCTAGGATTAGCTGATGTTTATACGAAGTATGTAGGACAACCTGGATTTGATAAGGTATTTGGTGATTTTACTGGTTTTATGGAGAAATATAGCAATACTCTTACCGATCATCAGGCAGCTAAAGTTTCTACGATCTACACTAAATTTCTTAGTCAGAAGCAGGAAGGAGATCAGAGTAATTTAAGTGGTTTAGTTCCTAAAGGTGAAGGAGGAGAAAAACAAGCTCCCCCTATATCAGAAGGAGAACTGAATACCCTTTCTTTTATTAAGGAGAATAACCCCAAGGCTTTTGAAAAAGGGATAATGACTTTTCTTGATACGATGAAGAAAGCCAGGGAAGCTCAGGTAAGAGAAAACAATCCTAATGAGTGGAGCGTAAGAATGAGAGCTGCTGAGGGTGATCCTATAGCTAAAGCCGCAGTAGAAGGTAAAGCTAAAGAGGATGCTAGACTGAGAACTATTAGTAACGCTCCTACTGAAGTAAGAAAAACTGTATTCCTTGAAGCTCCAGACGGATCTCAGGTTTCAGTATTGGATAAACCTGGAGAGGTAAACGCTTATCTCCAGAAGGGATATAAGAGACTGAAAGAAACTGATCCTCTCTCTGCTGAGATTGCAGCTAGAATGAGAGGAAAGACTGTAGATGCCAATGTTAATTCAGGAGAAAAATTTAATATATTTGGTACTAATGTTAACGCTAAAGCTTCTCCTAAGGAAACCTTTGAACAGTATTTTAATAGGTTAAAAGATCTACCTCAGAACAAAGGAGCTAAAAAGGAAGATTTTATGAAAGCCTATGAAAAGAGATATGGAGTAAAAACTCAGTAATGGAAATATTCGATCCTGAAGAACAACAAGGAAAGATATTTGATCCAGAAGTAGGTTTTATTGATCCGTATGATAGGGATGCTCTTTCTACTCTTAAGAGGGTAGGAAAGAAGGTTTACTACTCTGGAAAAAGTATGATTCAGGGTATGGGGTTAACTAAGGATATTCTGGATATAGAAGCAGGGTATACCCCTCAACCTCCTGAAGCTGCTGAAGTTCCCTTTATGGGAATAAAGGATACCTATATAGAAGATAAAACCCCTAAGCTGGAAAAGGTTAAAGAAGCAGCTAAGCCTATTACTGAGACTAAGAAGGTATTAGAAGGGCTAGAAAAAGAAACTCCTCCTGAAAGAAGAGGGAGTGTAGTACAAAAACCTGAAATTCTAAAACAACCTTGGTGGTATCTTGAGTCTATAGTACCTTCTGCTGTAGGTTCTGCTGCTGGATTTGCAGGACTTAACGCTTTTACCAGTTTTTTTTCCTCATTAATGCCTAGTTTACCTGGAAGAGTAGTAGCTGCTGGTTCTGCTGCTATGATGGAAACATACGCCAACATGGCAGATCAGTATATTTCAGCTAATGAAGCCTTTCTAAAGAAAGGAAAAACTCCCGAAGAAGCTCATACGCTAGCCTGGAAGGAAGCTCAGAAGGTAGGGAAGTACGAGATTATCCTTGACACAGCTTTTAACCTGGTAGGAAATAAGCTCCCTAAAACAGAGCTAACTAAATTAAAACAATTTATAAGCTCTGTAAAAGATATGTTCAAGAGTGAAATTCCTCAGGAAGTAGGCCAACAGTTAATCCAAAATAAAGCTTCAATGGAAGGACATGATCCTGGTAGGAAGTGGTATGAAGGAGTCCCTGAGTCTGCAATAGGGGCTTTAGTAGGAACTCCTTTCGGTGGCTTCTTAAAATATCTCTTAGGAAGAATGAAGAAGAGAGGAGGATCTACTATAGATACTTCCGTTTTGGATGAGTCTGTTTTAGAAGAAGAAAGTAAACCTAAAGCTCTTCCTCCTGCTGTTTTTCCTATGCCTCCTTCTAGTATTTATGATCCTGAAGTATCAGAGGCAGTATCGGAAGTTACTCAAGAGGAACAAAATCTAGAACAGTTTAAACAAATCTTTGATCCTGAAGAAGCTCCTCCAGTTAAAGACTACGAGATTGTAGTTAGCGGTCAGGTTCAGGGGATAGGTACAGAACCTCAATCTTTTGACGATCTTGTAAAATATTCTGAAAAAGCTGTAACTAACTTTGCAACTAATGTCCAGGGATTAATAGGAAATTACTTTTCTGGAATGGAGATAGCTGACTTTGTACCCCAGCTTTACATTGGTGAAGAGAGCGGTGGGAGCTATGAACCTTCTATTAAATTCTCTCTTAACACAGATATAAACACAGCTAAGGGGATTGCTTCCTTCTTAGGTTCTGCTATGAAACAGAACTCAGTTATTGTAGCAGACTATAAATCAGATAATCCCAATGGAACTTATATTGAGTTTAGTGTTGATCCTGATATTCATGAAAGTGTTATAAAAGAAGGGATTAGTAAAAACGGTCTTACTGATATAAATTTTCAGAAGAATAAAGACGGAACATATAAAGTAAAACAATTTCTCTTTGGGGGTTTTGAAGAAAACCTTGAGACATTCCACAGGTTAGAAGGATTATTTGACGATATAGGTGTAGGTGAGATAAAATTAATTGGGTCTGAGTCTAGCCTTATTGAAAAGGAAGAATATGAAACTCAGATAAAACAGTCCTTTGGAAAAAAAGGAGGAAAACTTTATGAGGACTCGCTTCAAGAGCAAAGAAGATATGTTGAAAGCATACCCGAAAGAAGCACACGAAGTAGTGAGTTGGCTTTGGGACAAGAACGCAAAGTGGACGAAACCAGAGAAGGGATCGGAAGTGATACTGAACCCATCCCCGAAACTGCTAGAGGCTATGAGGAAAGCCAAACAGAAGAAGCAGGAAAATCTCAAGTAGGGAAAAAGAAGTATACCCCTAAACCCTGGAGTGAACCCTTTAGCGATAAAAAGAACCTCAAGGATCTTCGAACTCAGAAGTATTTTCAAAAACTCAATATCTTTAAGAAGCATCTTAAGAACCCTAAGCTTTGGGCTTGGTTAGGAACTAAGAAAGGGGATAAGAAAGCTTACTCTCCTGATGCTCCTAGAGACGAGAAGGGTTATCCGCTAGTTCTGTTTCATGGAACCGCAACTATGGGTATAGGGGGTAAAGCGGTAGACTTTCCTTCCTTCGATACTCTGAAAATAAGATCCTTCGGTACTCACTTCGGTAATCTTTCTCAGGCTCACTTCTTTGTTAAGAATCATCCTTTCGGGAGAATACTGCCTACAATCTTAAATATCAAGAACCCTCTCAGGATGCAAGACTTGAGTAACTGGTATCCTCAGAAGATCTTAGATGAGCTAAATAGACTACATATAATTCTGGATAACGAGACTCTCTCTGCTTACGATAATGCTGTTCAGGAAACAGAGAGAATGAATATCCTTTGGAAGGGACTCGCTAAAAAAGGGTACGATGGTATAGTCTACATTAATCGGTATGAGGGTTTTAGTAAAAAACCTTTGTTCAAAGATGTAAGTACTTTGAATGATGAGGATTTTAAGACAAAATATCCTCAAGCTAAGGACTCCTATATAGTCTTTGACCCTACTCAAGCTAAGAGTATCTTTAACCAGGGTATATTTGGGAAAGACAACCCTGATATGCTCTACTGTGGTTTTCCTTTCTCTTCATTCCTGGAGTGGATGTGGAAAAAGGACGCTTTAAAAGAAGCTAAAACTTTCTTTGAGAATATCAATAGTGGCAAGATTAGCTTTATAGCTTCTCCTAATGAAGTTAAATGGTTTAGAAATAGGGTTAAAAAGATTTTTACCTTTCCTGCTACTATAGCGGAGAAGTTCCCTAAATTCAGAAAATACTACGATACTGCTAAGGATATGCTTACTCTCCAGGATATGCTCTCATGGGATTTCTTTGATAAGCTTACCCCTTATATCTTACTTGAGAATAAAGACAATATACATAAAGTTCTGGAATATGCAAGGTTGAGTAAAGGACAGTTTAATCCTACAGATCAGATTTTACAAAAGGCTGGTTTATCTCAGGAAGAAATAGACGCTTATCGTTCTGTAGAGTCTGCTATGGATTTTGGCTGGAGATTGCTTAAAGCTTCTTTTATGGAGAAAGCTAAGTATATAAAAGATCCTGTAGAGAAGAAAGCTTATATCAACAAAATTAACGGTCTTATTGATGCTAGGAAGAGGGAGAATTACGTTCCCTTCTCAAGGTTTGGAGACTTCTATGTCCTAGTAAAAGACTCTAATGGAAAGATCATCAACTACTCCTATTACGAGTCTAAGAACGATATGAAGAAGGTAGCTAACGATTTTGTTAAAAAAGGCTACACTGTAGAAACTGGAGAAGTTCTAAAGAAAGCAGAAGAATACAGAAATGTAAGAAACAGAAGTATACTTGATGCTCTCGCTGATGTAGACAATGATATGTTGGAATTAGGCTTTACTAAGCATCTTTTGAGATCTGAAGATGTTCCAGGGTACTCTAGTGACCTTAAGAGATCTATCCTTGACTATATATTATCAGTTAGCCGATTTGTAGCTAGAAGAAAGGCAGCTTACGAGTTTGATAGCTATACTGATTCAATAGATCCTAAGAAAGAGTCTGGACTCTACAACTATGCTAATAGATATGCTCAATACGTGCTTTCTAATGATAGCGAAGCGGTTAAGTTTAGAGAATTCATGTTCTATTATTACCTAGGGTTTAATGCGAAATCTGCCCTAGTCAATTTGACTCAGACTCTTACTACTACCGTACCTGTACTTTCTAAATATTTTAAAGTTCCTGAAGCTCATATTCCTCTTTATATAAAACAGGCTTCAGAATATCTTCTCAATCCTGATAGGTTTGCAAGAAAGAATCATGAGCTTTATCAAGCTATAACCTTTGGAGTAAAACATGGGAAGATAGCTGAGAATATGGCTAGGTTCTTAAGGGGAGAAGAACAGGGAACTAATGAGAAGATAACTACCTTTAAAGAAATGGCAGCCTGGATGTTTGACAAGGCTGAGGTATTCAATAGAACTGTAGCCCTTATAGCTGGATATGATGTAGGAAAAAGACAGGGTATGACTCCTAATGAAGCCTTAGTGTTTGCAGAAAGGTTTGTAGATGAAACTCAGTTTGATTATTCAAAAGTTAACAGACCTGAGATAGCTAGATCCTGGAGAGCACCT